>DASRDP010000112.1 GCA_035652535.1 Chloroflexota bacterium | reverse complement strand
CCCTCCCCAGCCCCGCCCCCCGCAGGGGGCGGGGAGTACCGGGGCAAGCTTAGGCGGCGGCGCTCCCCCTTCCCCTTCGCGGGGGGAAGGGGGTTGGGGAGATAGGGGTCAGCCGAGGAGGCACCACCGTGGCCGTACGCGGGGAAGAGATCAGCCGCATCCTGCAGCAGCAGATAGCGGGCTTCGACGAGACCGTCACGGCCCAGAACGTCGGGACCGTGATCGAGGTTGGCGACGGCATCGCGCGCATCTGGGGGCTCTCCAATTGCATGGAGAGCGAGCTGTTGGAGTTCCCCAAGAGCAACGTCCAGGGCCTCGCCATGAACCTGGAAGAGGACACCGTCGGCGCCATCGTGCTCGGCCCGTATACCAACATCGCCGAGGGCGACGAGGTAGTCAGCACGGGCCGCGTCATCGAAGTGCCGGTGGGCGACGCGATGATCGGCCGCGTGGTGGACGCGCTCGGGGCGCCGATCGACGGCAAGGGCCCGATCGCCACGACCCGCACGCGGCCGGTCGAGCGCGTGGCGCCGGGCGTGGTGTTCCGCCAGCCGGTGAACACGCCGGTCCAGACCGGCATCAAGGCGCTGGACTCGATGATCCCGATCGGCCGCGGCCAGCGCGAGCTGATCATCGGCGACCGCCAGACGGGCAAGACGGCGGTCGCCATCGACACGATTATCAACCAGAAGGGCGGCGACCTGATCTGTATCTACGTGGCGATCGGCCAGCGCCGCAGCTCGGTGGCCGAGGTCGTCGCCACGCTCGAGCAGTACGGCGCGATGGAGCACACCATCGTCGTCGCCGCCACGGCGTCCGACCCGGCGCCGATGCAGTACATCGCCCCCTACGCCGGCTGCGCGATCGGCGAGGAGTTCATGGAGACCGGCCGCGACGCGCTGATCGTCTACGACGACCTGTCCAAGCACGCCGCGGCCTACCGCCAGGTGTCGCTGCTCCTGCGCCGGCCCGCCGGCCGCGAGGCCTACCCCGGCGACGTGTTCTACCTGCACTCCCGCCTGCTCGAGCGCGCCGCCCGCCTGAACGACGAGCTGGGGGGCGGCTCGCTCACGGCGCTACCGGTCATCGAGACGCAGGCCAACGACGTGTCGGCCTACATCCCGACGAACGTCATCTCGATTACCGACGGCCAGATCTACCTCGAGTCCGACCTGTTCTACCAGGGCATCCGGCCCGCGCTGAACGTCGGCATCTCGGTCTCCCGCGTCGGCGGTGCCGCCCAGACGCGGGCGATGCGCCAGGTGGCCGGCCGCTTGCGCCTCGACCTTGCCCAGTTCCGCGCGCTGGCCGCCTTCGCCCAGTTCGGCTCGGACCTCGACCCTGCCACGCGCGCCCAGCTCGACCGCGGCCTGCGAACGACCGAGGTGCTCAAGCAGCCGCAGTTCTCGCCGCTGCGCCTCGACCAGCAGGTCATGATCATCTTCGCCGTGACCAACGGCTTCCTCGACGACGTGCCGGTCGACAAGATCCAGGCCTGGGAGGCCGAGTTCCACCGCTTCATGGCGAACGCCCACCCCGAGATCGGCGAGCGCATCATGGCCGAGAAGCGCCTGGACGACGACCTGATCGAGCAGCTCAAGGCGGCCATCGAGCAGTTCAAGAAGACCGCGTCCGTGTGAGTGAAGAGTGGTGAGTGATTAGTGGAGAGTAGACCGGGGCTGCGTCTACTCACCACTCTTCACTAATCACTCTGTGTAGGAGTCCGCCCGTGCCAAGCCTGCGAGACATCCGGCGGCGCATCCGCAGCGTGCGGAACACGGCGCAGATCACCAAGGCGATGGAGCTGGTGGCGGCGTCGCGCATGCGGCGGGCGCAGCAGCGCGTGCTCGCCGCCCGGCCCTATGCCGAGGCGATGAGCGCGATGATCAACCAGCTCGGCACGGCGCGGCGCGAGGGCGCTGCCCTCCACCCCTTGCTGCAGCAGCGTGCCGAGCTGCGCCACGTCGCTCTCGTGATGCTGACCACCGACCGCGGACTGTGCGGCGCGCTCAACACGAACGTCATCCGCCGCGGCACGGAGTTCCTGCTCAGCACTCAGCGGGAGATGGAGCTGGTCACGGTGGGACGCAAGGGCCAGGACTTCATGGCCCGCCGCGGCCGGTCCATCCGCGCCACGTTCACCCAGCTCGGCGACCGCCCCGACTACATGGCCATCGTGCCGATCGCGCGGGTGATCATCGACGACTACGAGCAGGGGCGGATCGACGCCGCCTACCTGCTCTATCCGAAGTTCATCTCGACGCTGAGCCAGCGTCCAGAGATCACCCAGATCCTGCCCATCACCCCGCCCGCGGCGACCGATGGCGGCCAGCGCGCGGTCGAGTACATCTACGAGCCCGACCCGCGGGCGATCCTCGACGAGCTGCTGCCGCGCTACGTCGAGGTGGAGATCTACCAGGCCGTCCTCGAGACAGTCGCCAGCGAGCAGAGCGCCCGGATGGTCGCCATGCGGGCGGCGAACGACAATGCCAAGGAGCTGATCGACGGCTTGACCCTGACCTACAACCGGGCGCGCCAGGCCGCGATCACCAGCGAGGTCAACGAGATCGCCAGCGCGGCCAACGCGATGGCCCAGCGAGAGTGATGAGTCATGAGTGATGGGTAATGAGTGGGAGCCTGGACTCATCACTCATCACTCATCACTCATCACTGGAGGCACAGTGGCAACCGGAAAAGTCGTCGAAGTCGTCGGCCCGGTCGTGGACGTCGAGTTCCCGCCGGAGCAGATGCCCGAGATCTTCAACGCCCTCGAGATCACCATGCCCGACAACAGCACCCTGGTCGCGGAGGTGCAGCAGCACCTCGGCAACAACTGGGTGCGCGCCGTGGCGATGTCCAGCACCGACGGCCTGCGCCGCGGCACCGAGGCCCGCGACACCGGCGGCCCGATCAGCGTGCCCGTGGGCCCGGCCGCGCTCGGCCGCATCTTCAACGTCCTCGGGCAGCCGGTCGACGGCAAGGGGCCGGTCGACACCAGCACCCGCTACCCGATCCACCGCCCCGCGCCGAGTCTCGAGGACCAGGAAGTGCGGCCCGAAGTGTTCGAGACGGGCATGAAGGTCGTCGACCTGATCGCCCCGTTCCGCAAGGGCGGCAAGATCGGCGTGTTCGGCGGCGCCGGTGTCGGCAAGACCGTCATCATCATGGAGCTGATCCGCAACGTGGCCGAGGAGCACAGCGGCTACTCGGTGTTCGCGGGCGTCGGCGAGCGCACCCGCGAGGGCAACGACCTCTACCTGGAGATGAAGGAGTCGGGCGTCCTCGACAAGGTCGTGATGGTCTTCGGCCAGATGAACGAGCCGCCCGGCGCCCGCCTCCGCGTGGGCCTGACCGGCGTCACCATGGCGGAGTACTTCCGCGACGAAGGGCGCGACGTGCTCCTCTTCATCGACAACATCTTCCGCTTCACCCAGGCGGGCTCCGAGGTATCGGCGCTGCTCGGTCGCATGCCGTCGGCCGTGGGCTACCAACCGACCCTCGCGACGGAGATGGGCCAGCTCCAGGAGCGCATCACCTCGACGAAGCGCGGGTCCATCACGTCGCTCCAGGCGGTGTACGTGCCCGCCGACGACTACACCGACCCCGCGCCGGCGACCACCTTCGCGCACCTCGACTCGACCATCGCGCTCGAGCGGTCGATCGCCGAGCAGGGCCTGTATCCCGCCATCGATCCGCTCTCCTCGACCTCCCGCATTCTCGACCCGCTCGTCGTGGGCGAGGAGCACTACCGGGTCGCGCGCGAGGTGCAGCGGGTGCTGCAGCGCTACAAGGACCTCCAGGACATCATCGCGATCCTCGGCATCGACGAGCTGAGCGATGACGACAAGCTGATCGTCGCGCGGGCGCGGCGGATCCAGCGCTTCCTGTCCCAGCCGATGTTCGTGGCCGAGGCGTTCACCGGGACGCCAGGGAAGTTCGTCACCCTCAACGAGACGATCCGCGGGTTCGCGGAGATTCTGGAGGGCAAGCACGACGAGCTGCCCGAGCAGGCCTTCTACATGGTCGGGACGATCGACGAGGCGGTGGCCCGGGCCGAAGAACTGGCGAAGGCGTGAGCGGACGTCTTGCGGACCGATTAGGGAGAAACAGGTGCCGAAGCTAACCGTCGAGCTGGTAACCGCGGAACGGGAAGTTCTCAAGCAAGAAGCCGATATAGTAATTGCACCCGCGACGGATGGGACGATCGGCATCCTTCCGCGGCATGCGCCATTGGTCACCACGCTCAATCCTGGAGTCATGACGCTGCGCAATGATGGTGAAGAGCAGGTGCTTTCCGTTTCCGGGGGGTTCCTGCAGGTCTTCCGCGATCGCGTGCTGATCCTGGCCGACGCGGCCGAGCGATCCGACGAGGTCGACGAAGAGCGGGCCGACGCGGCGCGGCAGCGGGCCGAGGCGGCGCTCCGGGAAGCGCAGCGGCGCCCCGGAGGTAGTCTCCAGGCAGAGGCAGCGCGCACGGCGCTCCGTCGCTCGCTGGTGCGGCTCGACGTTGTCCGACGACGGAAGCGCAGAGCGAACCCGTGACGTCCGAGCGCGGCGAGGTGCCAGATGCCTGAGCCGAGCGAGAGCCCGGTCGCGCAGCTGTCTCAGCTCCTCGCTGGCCCCGGGTCCTCCGGCAAGCACCAGGCGGCCGCGCGTTCCGCGGCTGGACCGAGCGTGGTATCGGCGCCAAACGTCGCGCTATCCGTGCGCGGCGGCGCGCCACTCCGGGGCGCCGTTGCCATCGGCGGCGCCAAGAACGCGGCCCTTCCCATCATGGCCGCGTCCCTCCTGACGAGCGGCACGTGCACCATTCGCAACGTGCCGCGCATCGAGGACATCGCAACCCTGACCGATCTGCTTCGCTCGCTCGGGGCGCGGGTGGAGTTCCCCGAGCCGCACACAGCCGTCATCGACGCGAGCAACCTGACCTCCACGCGGGCGCCCGCCGAATTCGTGACGAAGATGCGAGCATCGTTCCTCGTCATGGGGCCCTTGCTCGCGCGTCTCGGCTGCGCAGAGGCCGCCCACCCCGGAGGCTGCGAGATCGGGATCCGGCCGGTGAACGTCGACGTCGAAGGATTTCGCTCGATGGGCGCCGCCGTGCTCAACGACGACGCCGCGTATCACGTCGAATGTCGGCGACTCCACGGCGCGCGCATGTACCTGGACTATCCCAGCCACACAGGGACCGAGAACCTGATGATGGCCGCCTGCCTCGCCGATGGCGAGACGGTGATCCGCCACGCGTCGATGGAGCCGGAGGTGGTGGACCTCGCCCAGTTCCTGAATTCCATGGGGGCGCGGATCCGGGGCGCAGGCACCAGCACGGTGGTCGTTGACGGCGTACCGAAGCTCCACGGCAGCGACTACACGGTGATGCCCGATCGGTTGATCGCGGGCACGTTCCTCGCGGCCGGGCTCATCACCCACGGCGACGTCACGGTCGAAGACGTCATTCCGGACCATCTGGACCCGGTCATCTACAAGCTGGGGCACATGGGCTCAGAGGTCGACACCTGGGGCCGCGCCATCCGATGTCGCTGGCCCGCCAGCGGGCGACTCGAGCGAGTGGACATCCAGGCCATCCACTATCCAGGTTTTCCCACGGACCTGCAGGCGGTATTTGGCGCGCTGCTCACCCAGGCCCACGGGCCCAGCACCATCCACGAGCGCGTATTCGAAAACCGATTGGGGTACGCGACCCAGCTCAACGCGATGGGCGCCCGGATCGAGGTCAGCGCGCAGACCGCGACCATCCATGGTCCGACGCCCCTCCATGGCGCCACGATATCCGCGTTGGACATCCGATCGGGCGCGGCGCTCACCCTCGCCGCCCTCTCGGCCGAAGGCGAAACGCGCATCAACGACGCGTACCACGTCGACCGGGGGTACGAGGATCTGGTCGATGTGCTGCGCCGCCTCGGTGGCGATATCGACCGTCAGTGCTGACTTCGGTGAGCCACTCGCGTATCATGCCCCGCGTCGATCCAACCTAGAACAGGACTCACCGTGTTCGGCAAAGCCATCGGCATCGATCTCGGCACCGCGAACGTCCTGGTTTACGTCAAAGGCCGCGGCATCGTACTCAACGAGCCATCCGTGGTGGCCTACTCCGCCAGCGATTCCAAGGTGCTCGCCGTGGGCACCGAGGCCCGGCAGAGGCTGGGCCGCACGCCCGGGCGCGTGATCGTGACCCGACCCATGCGCGACGGTGTGATCGCGGACTACATGATTACCCAGGCGATGTTGCGGTACTTCATTCGCAAGGTGACGGGCCGCTTCCACCTGTTCAAGCCCAGCGTGATGATCTGCATCCCGGTCGGCGTGACCGGGATCGAGAGCCGCGCGGTCATCGACGCCACCCTCCAGGCGGGGGCGCGCGAGGCGCACCTCATCGCCGAGCCGCTAGCGGCGGCGATCGGCGCGGGCGTGCCGATCTCGAGCCCCAGCGGGAACATGATCGTCGACATCGGCGGCGGCACCAGCGAGGCGGCCATCATCTCCCTCAACGACATCGTCGTCAGCAGCAGCATCCGCATCGGCGGGAACAGGATCGACGACGTGATCGCGACGTACGTCAAGAAGAAGCACAACCTGATCATCGGCGAGCGCACCGCCGAAGAGATCAAGATTCAGATCGGGAGCGCGCTCCCACTGCCTCAAGAGCTGGAGCTCGAGGTCCGGGGGCGGGACCAGGTCGAGGGATTGCCCAAGACCATGGTCCTCACGTCGACGGACATCACTGAGGCGATATCGGAGACCCTGGGGCTTATCGTGGGGAACGCGAAGGCCGTGCTGGAGCAGACTCCGCCCGAGCTGGCCGCCGATATCGCCGACCGTGGCATGCTGCTCACCGGAGGAGGGGCCCTGGTGCGCAACCTGGACACGCTCTTCGCGCGCGAGATCGGCGTCGCGGCTTACGTCGCCGAGGACCCACTGTCCGCGGTCGCCATCGGCGCCGGCAGGGCGCTGGAGAACTTCCACATCTTCCGCGACTGTTTGACATCCGCGTGAGCCGACGGTGACGCCGCTCCTGGTCGCCTTGCTGGCCCTTCGAACCCGTCGCTATACTCAAAGGGCCGCAGGCCACTGGAGGAGGCGTCGATGGTGACGTCCTTTGGGCCGATCGTGCTGGCGGCGGTCATCGCGACCGTCTTCGGGCTACTCCCCCTGATCATCTCCGCGATCTTCGTGCCCCGCCATCCCGACCGCGTGAAGAATGCCCCGTATGAGTGCGGGGTGGAGACGATTGGGCCGACCTCGATCCAGTTCAAGAATCAGTTCTATCTCTACGCGCTGATCTTCGTCATCTTCGACGTCGAAGCGGTGTTCCTGTTCCCCTGGGCTGTCACCTACCGCCAGCTTGGAACCTTCGCCCTCGTGGAGATGGCGATCTTCATCGGCCTGCTGCTCGTCGGGTATGTGTACGCATGGCGCAAGAAAGCGCTCGAATGGACTTAGCAAATGACTGACGCGAGGAATGGATCAAACCCCTCCAATGGATACCACGACACGTCGGCGGAGCAGGCCCGACACGTGCGGCCGCCGCGCCTTGACGGGCTAGTGGCCGCGGGAATCGAACCGGTTGGCGAGGTGCCGCTGGAGCTTCAACACAACGTGCTCCTCACCAGCGTCGACCGCGTGGTCAAGTGGGCGCGGAAATCATCCCTCTGGCCTGTGGCCTTCGGGCTCGCCTGTTGCGCCATCGAGATGATGGCCGCGGGGACGGCGCGCTTCGACATCTCCCGCTTTGGCGCGGAGGTCTTTCGCCCTTCACCCCGCCAGGCAGATCTCATGATCGTCGCGGGCACGGTAACAACGAGGATGGCCCCGGCGGTGCGGCGAATCTATGACCAAATGGCTGAGCCAAAGTACGTCATTGCCATGGGAACGTGCACGATCGCCGGCGGACCCTTCCAGGGCTCGTACAGTACCGTACCGGGGATCGACAACTTCGTTCCCGTCGACGTGCACGTGCCGGGTTGCCCGCCGCGGCCGGACGCCCTGCTGTGGGGCATCATGAAGCTGCAGGAAAAGATCGAAAATCAGCGGACGAGCGGCTAAGGAATGGAGGAGCAGGCATCCGCGTCGGCCCCGACACCGGTCGAGGTGGCAACGTCGCGTCTGAATGCACTCCTCGCCTCGCTCTCCATCGAGACATCCATCGAACCAGTGCACGGCTACCTCGAGTGCACGGTCCCCGCCGATCGTCTCGAAGACGTCGCGCTCAGGCTGCGGGATGATCTCGGTTACGCGTACCTGTCGATGGTCACGGCCGTCGACTACCCGGACCAGCTCGTCGTGATCTACCTCGCCTTTTCGCTGGAGCACCCCAACGGTGTCATGTTGAAAGCGAGCCTCCCGAGAGAGGGCATCCCCGATTGTCCGTCGCTCACGAAGGTCTGGCCGGGAGCCGAGTTCCAGGAGCGCGAAGTCTACGATCTGATGGGCATCAACTTCGTTGGACACCCGGACTTGCGGCGCATCCTCACCGACGACGACTTTCCCGGGCACCCCCTCCGCAAAGACTTCTCCATCGAGCCGGACTACGTTCTGATGCGGCATCTGCGGTTCGGCGCCGAGGGGCAGCTCGCACCAAACGACGCGACCCGCGGACGGGGCGAATGACGGGGCTGGGTTGCCCCGCGGATCTGCCCATCTGTAACCCATTTCAGTATTTGCATCAGCTCGTCGCCGCCATTCTGGGTGCGATTCTGCCGGAGCCCATCCTCACCATCCTGGTGACGGCGCTCTCCATCGGGATGGTCACCACCCTCGTGGCTATTATCGTCATGAGCCAGGTGTGGGCCGAGCGACGCGTCGTGGGCTTCATGCAGGGGCGGCTTGGGCCCAACCGCGTTGGGCCGGCGGGGCTCCTCCAATCAGTCGCCGACGCGGTGAAGCTGCTCGCCAAAGAGATCATCATCCCCTATCAAGCCGATCGGGGCCCGTTTCTCCTGGCGCCGCTGCTCGTCCTCGTGCCCTCCCTGATCGTTTGGTCGGTCATTCCCTGGGGCCCCGGGCTCAGCGTCACCGACCTGAACGTCGGCGTGCTGTTCGTGCTGGCTATGGGCGCATTTCCGACCATCGGCATCCTGACGGCCGGCTGGTCGTCGGGGAATAAGTACGCGGTACTTGGGGGCATGCGAGCCGCCGCCCAATTGATCAGCTACGAGATCCCCATGGTGCTGATCGTCATGGTGCCCGTGATCATCGCCGGCTCGATGTCGCTGGGCGGGATCGTGCAGGCGCAATCCGTCGCGTGGTTCGTCTTCTTCTTGCCCGTCGGACCCATTGCCCTGCTTCTCTTTCTGATCGCGGGGATCGCCGAAGTAAACCGATCACCCTTCGACCTCCCTGAGGCCGAGTCAGAGATCGTGGCCGGCTTTCACACCGAGTACAGCGGAATGGCGTTCGCGCTCTTCTTCCTCGCCGAGTACGCGAATACCTTCGCCGTCTCCGCCATGGCCACCGTGCTCTTCTTCGGCGGGTGGACGGGCCCGGTCCTGCCACCATTTCTCTGGTTCTTCATCAAGGCCTACGTCGTGTTCCTCGCACTCGTGTGGGTTCGGGCGACGCTGCCGCGCATGCGCTACGACCAGCTCATGCGCGTAGCGTGGAAAGTCGCGCTCCCGGTCGCGCTCCTCACCGTCGGCGCGACCGCCGCGGAGGTAAGCTTGCGGGCGATGGCCGCCTGATGCCGACCGAACTTCTGGTCGCGGGCGGCTTCTACACCTTCGCCGTTCTCGCGATTCTTGGCTCGATCGCCTTGATCCTGTCGCGGGTCATCTTTCGAAGCGCGCTCTCCTTGACCCTCGTGCTCGCCAGCGTGGCGGGCGCCTACGTCGTTCTGGGAGCGGACTTCCTCGCGGTCGTTCAGATCCTCGTCTACGTGGGGGCGATCATGGTCCTCATCATCTTTGGGATCATGCTGACCCCGCAGCAGGTCGTCTTAGAAACGGCGCGCGATCCGGGTAAAGCGGTCGCGGGCGTGGCGGTTGCCGCGGCGGTGTTCGTCGTCACGACCGGCGTGCTCCTCGGTAGCACGTGGCCGCGCTCGAACCCCACGCCCGTCGACATGCCGACGACCGCGATCCTCGGCGAGGGTCTGCTGACAACCTTTGGCCTGCCCTTCGAGCTGGCGTCGATCCTGCTGCTGCTGGCCATGATCGGGGCGATCGTGATCGCCCGCGAGGAGTAGCGATGCCGACCGCGCTGCCTCCGCTGTATCCCATCACGCTCCAGCACGGTCTGGTGCTGGGCGCCGCACTCTTTTCCCTGGGGATGATTGGCGCCCTAACGAAGCGGAACGCGATTGAGATCCTTATGTCAATTGAAGTCATGCTGAACGGCGTGATGGTCACCTTCATCTCGTTTGCACGCCATGCTCAGGGCCCGGCGCTTGGCGGCCAGATCTTCGCGATCTTTATCATGACCGTCGCCGCGGCGGAAGCGGCGGTTGGCCTCGCGATCGTGATCGCCGTGTACCGCTTGCGGCGCAGCGTCGCGGTCGACACGGTCAATAGCTTGCAGGGATAGGGGCTGAGGATGGCCGAAGTGGCATGGGCGATCCCTCTGTGTCCGCTCGTGGCCTTCGTCATCATCTCCCTCGGGGCGCGACGCTCTCCGGGCTTCAGCGCAGCGCTCAGCATCGTCGCCGTCGCGGTCTCGCTTGTCCTGGCCGTGGGGGTGATCGCGGATGTCCTGGCCGGCGGCCACGTCGAGCAGAGCCGCGTGTGGATTCCGGCGCCGGCCATCGCCGGACCCATTGTTCCGCTGAATGCGGCGGCGCTGCAGTCCGGCGCCGCGCCCCAGCCGTTTTCGATCGGCTTCCAGGTCGACGCCCTTACGGCCGTGATGCTGCTCGTCGTAACGTCGATAAGCTTCGTCGTGCAGATCTATTCCCTGGGCTACATGCGCGGGGACTCCGGTTTCGCGCGCTACTACGCGTTTCTGTCTCTCTTCAGCATGTCGATGCTGGGGCTGGTGCTCGCCAATAACTTCCTGGCGCTCTTCGTGTTCTGGGAGCTGGTCGGGCTCTGCTCCTACTTGTTGATCGGCCACTGGCACGAGCGCCCGGCGGCCGCGGAGGCAGCCAAGAAGGCCTTTATCGTCACGCGCGCCGGCGACGTGGGACTCCTTCTCGGCGTCCTTTTTCTGTATTGGCACGCGGGCACCTTCGCATTTGGGGACATCGCCCAGATGGCTGCGGACGGCCGGATTCCAGCGGGCGCGCTGACTGTCGGGATCCTGCTGGTCTTCTGCGGAGCCGTCGGGAAGTCGGCCCAGTTTCCCCTTCACGTGTGGCTGCCCGACGCAATGGAGGGCCCGACTCCGGTGAGCGCCCTGATCCACGCCGCGACAATGGTGGCCGCCGGCGTCTACCTGATGGCCCGGACGTTTCCGATCCTCGAGCATTCCTCGACCGCGATGGCGGTCGTGGCGACGATCGGCGGGTTCACCGCGTTCTTCGCCGCGACAATGGGTCTCGTATCGACCGACATCAAGCGGGTCCTCGCCTACTCCACCGTGAGCCAACTCGGATACATGATGCTCGCCATCGGGATCGGGGCGATGTCGGCCGGGGTGTTCCACCTCTTCAACCATGCGTTCTTCAAGGCCCTGCTCTTCCTCTGCGCCGGCAGCGTGATCCACCTGGTGGAGACCAACGAGATGTTCGAGATGGGAGGCCTCGGTCGACGCCTCCCCCTCACCACGATTACGATGACCATCGCTGCTCTGTCGCTCGCGGGACTTCCACCGCTCAGCGGCTTCTGGAGCAAAGACGAGATCCTCGGGGCGGCGCTTGCCGGCCATCCGATTCTGTTTGTCCTCGCCCTCGCCACGGTAGGAATGACCGCGTTCTACATGTTTCGGGTCATCTTTCTCACCTTCAGCGGGAGCTTCCGCGGCACCGGGCACGTCGAGTCGCACGGCGAGCCGATCAGCATGGCCCTATCGCTCGTGATCCTCGTCATCCCGAGTATCATCAGCGGCTTCTGGGGCATGCCCTTTGCCGGCAACCCTTTCGGGAGGTTGGTCAGTGGCTCCGCCGAATCGACCGGGTTTCACCCGGTCGTCGCGACGTCGTCAGTCATCGTGGCGCTGCTCGGGATTGGGATCGCGTGGGTCATGTACGGCGGGGGACGAATCGAGGCCGGCGCGGGGCTCTCTGCGCGCATCGCGCCCCTCCATCAACTCCTGATCCGTCGGTACTACCTGGACGACCTGTACGAATGGCTTGTGGCGCGCGTTTTCCTCGGGATCGGGCGCCTCGCGGCGACCTTCGACGCGGAGGTCATCGACGGCGCGGTGAATGGCACCGGCGCGCTCACGGTACTGATTGGGGGCTCACTCCGACGGATCCAGACCGGCCAGGTCCAGACCTACGCTTGGGCGCTGTTCGCGGGGATCCTCGTCCTCGCGGTGCTCCTCGCGGGCCTGCGGTTGGAGCGATGATGGAGCGCTCATGACACTCCAATCCGACGCGCTGAGCCCGCTGCTCAACTTGGCCATCTGGCTGCCACTTGCAGGCGCGGTCCTCATCGCCGTTTTGCCGCGAGGCGCTGAAGGATCCGCCCGGTGGGTCGCCGTCTTCGTCTCCGGCGCGGTCCTGCTCTTCGCCGTTGCGCTGTTCTGGAACATTGGATTCGCCGCGCCCGCCCTCGCCGGTGCCTCAACCGCTGGTACGCTCGCTCCACACCTGGTCACGACCGTCGGCTGGATCCCCGCCCTGAACGTCCACTACGCGGTTGGGCTGGACGGTCTGAGCGCCCCGATGTTTCTCCTGAACGCCCTCCTCGTCCTGCTCGCCGTGCTCATCTCCTGGAATACCACACTCCGGCCTCGCGCCTATTTCGGGCTCGTCCTCGTCCTCGAGACGGCCGTGAGTGGGGTTTTTTCGTCGCTGGACCTCTTCCTGTTCTTCCTGTTCTGGGAGATGGAATTGGTACCCATGTTTCTCCTGATCGGCATCTGGGGGGGCGACCGGCGGGAATACGCCGCCATGAAGTTCATTCTCTACACCGTGGCAGGCAGCGCCTTCATGCTGGTCGGGATCTTCGTCCTGTACCTTTCCGCGCCTGCCCCGTCGTTCGATCTCGTCTATTTGTCGGCGCAACACTACGCCCCGGTCGCGCAAACGGCCGCGTGGCTCCTGTTCTTCCTCGGGTTCGCTGTGAAGATCCCGATCTTTCCGTTTCATACATGGCTGCCGGATGCGCACACCGAGGCCCCCACCGCGATGAGCGTGCTCCTGGCCGGCGTTCTTCTGAAGATGGGCGCCTACGGGCTCCTCCGCGTCAACGTCGGCGTCCTCCCGGACGCGACGCGCGCATTCGCGTTCGCGCTCGCCGTCCTCGCAGTGATCAACATCTTCTACGGCGCCCTCGTCGCGATGGTGCAGTCAGACCTCAAACGGGTCATCGCGAATTCCAGCATCTCCCACATGGGCTACGTGGTCCTCGGCGCCTCCGCCCTCACGCCCATCGGGCTGGAAGGCGCGGTGTTCCAGATGTTCACCCACGGAACGATCACGGGGCTGCTGTTCATGATGGTGGGGCTCGTCTACGATCGCACGCACACGCGCGTCATTGGGCACCTGGGTGGGCTGGCCGCGCGCATGCCCAACATCGCAGTCATCTTCGTCGTCGCGGCGCTCGCGTCGCTCGGGCTACCCGGGCTGAGCGGGTTCATCGCCGAATTTCTCGTCTTCACCGGTAGCTTCCCCCGGTGGGGCATTGGGACCGTTATCGCCGTTGCCACGATCGCGGTCACGGCCGGGTATATGTTGTGGCTCGTCGAGCGCGTCTTCTGGGGGCCGCAAAAGGGCGAGTGGCAGCATCTCGGCGACGCGTCCGGACGCGAGCTGGTAACGATCAGCGCGCTCGTCTTCGTCATCCTGCTCGTCGGCCTCTTTCCGGGACTGCTTGGCTCGATGATCACCACGGCGGTGGCGCCCATTGCCGCGCGATACTAGCCCCTTTGCCGTCGGGGCCGACGCGGAAGGAGGAGCGAGGTGGGGGTAAGCCTCGAAACCCTGGCCCCCGAGATCATCCTGATCCTTGCCGCGGCGGTGGTCATCCTGGGCGACGCCTTTGCCCCGCGAAACCTCCCGCGCAATACCGTTCTCTCCATTGCCGGGATCGGCCTCCTCGCCTCCGCCATCTCCGCGGTGCCTTTGCTCTCCGTACAGCTTTTGACGTTCAACGGAAGCATCGCGGTCGACTCGTTCGCCGTCTACTTCAAGCTGCTCCTCATCGCCGCGACGGCGCTCGTCCTCCTGGCATCAACGTCGTTCCTGGACGAGGGCCCGCGCTACCGGGCCGAATTCGTTGGACTCTTGCTGCTCGCCACGTCGGCGCTCATGTTCATGGCTGCCGCCGCGGACCTCATTACCGCGTACATCTCCATCGAGATGTCGAGCCTCTCCATCGCGTTCCTCTCCGCCTGGCGCAAACGCGACCTGCGATCGACCGAGGCAGGTCTGAAATACTTCCTCCTGAGCGCCCTCTCGTCTGCGATCATGCTCTACGGCATGGCCATCGTGTACGGCCTGACCGGTCAGCTCCAGTTCGCCGCCATTGCCCGCGCGCTCGGATCGACCCCGAGCGGCGCGCTGCTCCTCGGCCTTACCATGCTGTTGGCAGGTTTCGGCTTCAAGATCTCCGCCGTACCGTTTCAGATGTGGACACCGGATGTGTACGAGGGCGCGCCAACGTTGGTGACGGCGTTCCTCTCGGTTGCCTCTAAGTCCGCAGGCTTCGCCGTCGCCATTCGCGTCCTCTCGACCGCCCTTCCGTCGGCCCAACGCGACTGGGCGCTCCTCGTCGCGCTCCTCGCCATCGCGTCGATGACGGTCGGCAACGTCATCGCCCTCGTGCAGTCCAATATGAAGAGAATGCTCGCCTACTCGAGCATCGCGCAGGCGGGCTACATCCTCGTTGGCGTGGCGGCAGCCACCCCCCGGGGCGTATCAGCCGTCCTCTTCTATCTCATCGCCTACACGGCGACGAACCTGGCAGCCTTCATCGCACTGATCGAAGTCGCGCGCCTGACCGGCTCGGAGCGGATCGCCGACATGCGCGGGCTGCATCAGCGCGCGCCCGGACTCGCATTCGCACTTGCCGTGAGCCTATTCTCCCTCGCGGGCTTGCCGCCCTTTGTCGGATTTTTCGGCAAGCTCTACGTATTCTGGGCGGCCGCGGAGAGCGGGCTCCTCTGGCTCGTTCTCATCGCCGTCGTCAACTCCGCCATCTCCCTCTACTACTACGCGCAGGTCGTTCACGACATCTATCTGCTCCCCCCGCCCGTTGCCGTCGCCGAAGTCGAGCAGCCAGCCAGACCCACACCGGCCATCGTGTCGCTTGCCCTCGCCGTGGCTGGGGTACTGGTTCTCGGGATCGTCTCCGGCTCCTTCCTGGCCGCTCAGAATGTGGCAGCGGTAGCCCTCGCGAGGTAGAATCGCCGCGAAGTGATGGACATTGCCCGCGGTCGCCTTGTCCAGGAGCGTTGGTTCAGCCTCATTCGATGGCTCCTCGCCCTGGGCTTCTTTCTTCAAATCCGCCCTGAGACCGAGCTCCCGCGCTTCGTCGAAGCGAACGCAGGGGTCCTCCTCGTCGCCTTTGTCGTCTACACCCTCATCGTCACGATCGCCGCCGCGACTCGGACGGCATGGACACCCGGGCTCGCCTACACCACTGCGGCGCTGGACGCGCTGTTCGCCGCGGCAGTGGCAGCGCAGTGGTCCGAGCTGGTGCTCAACCCCGGCCTCGTCGGTGTCGGCGCCGCCGCGGTCGGGATAGGCGCGCGTCGATTTCCCATCTACGACACGTTCGGATACGCGCTCCTCATCGAGCTGGCGATGCTGGCCGCACACTTTGCGATCTATCACCACGTTGCGATGGGCCAATTCGATATGCTGGTGGTGACCAGCTTTGCGATGCTACCTGTGCTCGCTCGCGCCGTGACGTTATCCCCAAATCCGGACGAAGAGGGGGCGCAGGTACGCGAGCTCGCGGGGAAGGCGTCGAACGCGCTCCTCGCGCTCCCCTCGGAGAACCAATCGACCGCGGACGAGCTGTTTCCACCCGCCGCGTCGGCCCTGGCAACCTATTCGGATTCCCAGCTCGCAGGCGTGGTCATCCAGACATCGGAAGACCAAGTAGACCTCTACACCGTCTCGGATGGCCAGGATACGAAGGAGCGCCTCGCCGTGCCGGCCCCAGATCAGCTCGCGGCTCGCCTGCTCGCCATCTCCCAGCCGACGGTCCTCACCCGGCGCGACGATCTGACGACGCGCGGCTTGCCAGATCAATATCCCACGCGGCTCGACAGCCTTGTCGCCACACCTCTCCGCAGCCTCTCCAATCGGGGCGCGACGCTGTTTGCCGCCAACAAGAAGGGCGGCGTGTACCTTCCCGAGGATCAGATCCTGGCAGCGATCCTGGGAAGCGAGGTCTCTCGGCTCAAGCTCGCCCACGACTTCGCCGTCGATACGTCGCAGGCGCTGCTTGCGGCCGCGGATGCGCTCCTCGCCGCGGCGGACGCCAAGCGGCCGGGGAGCAAGGCTCAAGCCGAGGAATCGGCGCGGTTCGCCATCGCCATCGCCCGCGAGCTCGGATGGAGTGACAAGGCGCTCGAGGAGCTGGGCCTGGCAGCGCTCCTCCACGACGTCGGAGAGATCGCCGTCCCGGACGCGCTGCTCGACAAGGCCGACCAGCTCACGCCCGAAGAGTTCGAAATCGTCAAGCAGCATCCGCGCATTGCTGCCCGAATCATCGATCCGCTCAACCGCTCCAAGGTCGTTCTCGACGCGATCTACGCGCATCACGAGCGGTGGGACGGCCGCGGGTATCCATCCGGCCTCACGGCCGAGGAGATCCCCGAGGGGGCGCGGATCCTCTCCCTGGCGCACGCGATGGACGCGATGCTCAGCCCCAGACCCTACCGACCTCCAATCGCGCCGGCCGACGCCCTGCAAGAGTTGATTCTGGGATCCGGCACGCAGTTCGACCCATCGGCGGTTCAGGCCTTCCTCGCCGTGCTGAAGCGTGAGGGGGAGGCGTTCCTTCAGCGCCGCGAAACGTCAGGGGCGATCAGCTAGTGGCTGTTGCCATCGCGTCGCAGGATCCCGGCAAGCGGACGCGCACCAATCGCCGATCGCCTCGCCGTAGTCTCGCGCGGAGTGAAGCGCTGCGAATCCGCTGAGCCGGGCATCGGGCACACCCTTGCCGAAGAGCAGCGCCTTGATCCCACCCAGTTCCCGCCGATCTGACAAAATCGATAGGGCGCGGCGGTGCGCCCAGGCGTGGGCGCGGCGCTCCGTGCGCGAGGCCAGGATTCGCTCCACCGTTGGCAACCCGAGCCGCGCCAGGAGCGCCGACTGCGTCGTCGCGGCCAGCAGCCGCGCGCCCCGCGCTTCCGCGGCACGCGTGATCGCGGAAAGGTCGACGTGAGCCGTGATGTCTTGTCCCCCCGGCAGATCGAGCGGATCCTCGCTCATAACCTGGTAGCGGTAGCAGCGAAGGGTCCCACGCGGATGGCGCGCCCCATACAGGAGATCCGCCGGCTCCCCATAATCGAACAACAGGTGATAGCCGCGGGAGACCAGCCCTTGGGCCGCGCCGAGCCAGGCCGGGGCAGACAGGCTCACCTCCGCCTCGTGTCCGTCTTCGAGCCGGCCACCCCCAGCGCGAATCTGGTCGAAGATCTCCGGCACGGACAGCGGCCCCTCGACGTCGACCAGTCGACCGCCATCGATCCCGACGTAGCGCTCGCGCAGGCTTGCGCCTCGCATGACGACGCGATGGAAGGGCAGCGCGTCCAGGAACTCGTTCGCGAACACGCATCCCGCGCCGAGCGGGCTGACATCATCGAGAGAAGATTCGATCCACTCGACCCTCGACCGCCATCGCGCCAGAACCCGCGCCTGTTTCTCGCGCAGACAGCTGCTGCGCTCAACAAGGGCGAGATGGACGGCCGCGGCGAACGGCGGAAAACAGCGCTCAATGGCGTCGAGCGCGTCGCGGGCGAAGCGCCCCGAGCCCGGACCCAGCTCGATGAGCCAGAAGGGTCTCGGACGCTCCAGCGCTTCCCACATCTCGAAGAGCTGCGCGGCGATGAGCCCTGAGAAGGCTGGGTGGATCTCGGGGCTCGTGAGAAAGTCGGCGTCGCGCCCAGGCCCCGCCCTGCGTCCTGCGTAGTACCCCACGGCCGGGTCGTAGAGCGCCAGCTCCATGAATCGCGCAAAGGAGATCGGACCCAGCCGCGCGATCTCCCCCACGACGAGAGATGTGGCCGATCCCGCCGAAGACGCCATCCGCGAGGACGATTGCCGCGTGGGCCGAAGGCTCATTCGCGATCGTTCACGACCTACGGGTCGCGGCGTAGAGCTCGAGCACGCGCCGGGCCCGTTCGACGATTGGGCGGTCGACGAGCTGTCCGCCCAGCGCCACCGCGCCGGCGCCGGTCGCTTCGGCCTCCTCGAATGCGTCAACGACGCGACGCGCGTACGCCGCGTCCGCTTCAGTCGGGGTGAAAACCTCGTTGATCACGTCGATCTGACCGGGGTGGAAGGTTGACTTGCCCGAGAAGCCCAATCTGCGAGCCTGGATTGCGTCCGCGCGAAGGCCCTGCTCGTCGTGGAAATCGGGCCACACGCCATCGATCGCCTGCACGTGGGCGCTCGCCGCCGCCACGACGACGGCGGACCGGGCGTACAGCAGCTCGCGCGCCTCTCCCTCGCGGTTCGTCGGGAGGCCCAGATCCAGCCCGAAGTCTTCCGCCCCGAACATCAGACCCACCATGCGTGGGCAAGCCGCAGCGATGGCGGGCGCGTTCAGCAGTCCCCGAGCGCTCTCGATCGCCGCGACGATGCCGACCGAGCCGCGCGCGAGCCCTGCGCCGACCTCATGCTCGTCCAGGTATCGCTCTACCACGCGCACGTCCTCCGCGGTCTCGACCTTCGGCAGCACCAGGCCTTCCAGCCCCTCGCGCACGACCGCCTCGAGATCGGCCTGCATGTTCTCCGTTCCGATGGCGTTGATGCGGACCCAGCGCCGCGGCCCGCCCGGCGGCTGGCCGAGGACGGACGGCAGAAGCGCGCGCCCCTCCGCCTTTCGAGCGTGCGGAACGCCATCTTCGAGATCGAACATCGCGACGTCGAGGTTTCGCAGGCCGAGAGCCTTGCTGGTCATCTTTTCGCTGTTCCCCGGTACGAACATGAAGGATCGCAGCAGCTCCAATTTCCGCTCCTCTTCTGGTCTTCGGCGGGCCCTCTTTTCTTTGGCGCCAGACTGCGCCAGCAGGTACACGCCTCCTCCGACGGACCGGCCCTCAGTACGTTCTCGGCATGTCCAACACGTGCTGCCCAATGAATGCCAGCACGAGGTTGTTGTTGATGGGCGCAGTCATAAAGAGCCGAGTCTCTCGGAATTTGCGCTCGACGTCGAACTCGGAGGCGAATCCGTAGCCGCCGTGCGCGTCCAGGGTGGCATTGGCCGCCTGCCACGCGGCCTGGCTCGCGAGGAGCTTTGCCATGTTCGCCTCAGCGCCGCACCGTTGGCCGGAATCGAACAGCCACGCCGCTTTGAATCGCATCAGGTCGGCTGCTTCGATCTGCGCGTACGCTTGCGCAATGGGAAACTGCACGCCCTGGTTTGCCCCAATGGGCTTTCCGAACACAACTCGCTCGCTGGTGTAGCGCGCGGCGCGGTCTGTGAACCAGCGGCCGTCGCCGATCGCCTCCGACGCGACCAGGATGCGCTCGGCATTCCACCCATCGATGATGTAGCGAAACCCCCGCCCCTCTTCGCCGACCAGATTCTCGGCGGGCACCTCCAGATCCTGGAAATAGAGCTGGGTCGTGTGATGGTTGATCATCATGTCGAGCGGGCGTATGGTGAGCTGGTCCTTCGGTGCAGCGCGGAGATCGACAAGGAAAACGCTCAACCCCTGCGTCTTGTCTGTCAGCTCGCTGTACGGCGTCGTGCGGGCCAGCAGAAGCATCAGATCGGAATGCTCGACACGCGAGATGAACACCTTCTGCCCGTTGATGACGTAGCGGTCGCCATGGCGTACCGCGGTCGTCTCGAGGCGGGTCGTCTCGGACCCCGCGTTCGGCTCGGTCACCGCGAAGGCCTGGAGGCGCAATCTTCCATCGGCGACATCGGGAAGATACCGGCGCTTTTGCTCTTCGGATCCATGGCGAAGCAGCGTTCCCATCACGTACATCTGCGCGTGGGCGGTCGCGGAGTTCCCACCAGAGCGGTTGATCTCTTCCAGGATGATCGAGGCTTCCGTGATGCCAACGCCTGAGCCGCCATACTCGGGGGGGATGAGACACCCGAGCCAGCCGCCCTCGGTCAACGCTCGAACGAACTCGTCCGGGTAGGCGTGGTTCTTGTCCAGCGCGCGCCAGTACGCGTCCGGGAAATCCGCACACAGCTCGCGGATCGCGGACCGAATCGACCGGTGCTCCTCACTCGCGGAGAAGTCCACGGCTAGCTCCTGGGCTCGGGAAACGCGCTGGCGCTCGGCGCGTGGGCGCGCTTCCATACCATCACGCTGCGTGTATATTCGATCACGACGGTCCCATCTTGCTTGATCCCACGCGTCCGAAACTTCACGATGCCCCACTGAGGCCGTGACTTCGACTCGCGCGCCTCGACGACTTCGCTCTCTGAATAAACGGTCTCCCCTTCGAACAACGGGTTTGGCAGATCGATCTTGTCCCAGCCGAGCGCAAATCCGTTCTCGCTCGTGTCGGCCACGCCGAGCCCCGCGACGATGGCTAGCGTCAGGGCACTATTCACCAATGGCCGCCCGAACTCTGTGCGCTCCGCGTAATGCTGGTTGAAGTGAATTTGATTGGTGTTATTGGTCAGCAGCGTGAACCAAATGTTGTCCGCCTGGGTCACCGTACGTCCGATGCGGGATCGGTACACGTCGCCGACGGCGAAATCCTCGAAATAGCGCCCCTGCCAGCCAGGTTTGAGGGTCACGGCTCGACCTCGCTTCGCATCTCGCGCCCCATTATCTCAGGAGTCCGCGGATGCGTGCCGATCTCAGGCCACGCCAGGTTGGCCAGCGATCAATCGGATCTCGCCCAGACCCGGCATTGCGGCCTCTCGCACGCATGGGCTAGGATTCGCGCGAAGCCCGCCGTTCCTCCAGAATCGCATAGCACGCGGCCCGCACCCCGTCATGATGCCGATGCCCGCTCCTGTTTTGGAGGTCTCCATGACCAAAGCCGCGATTCAGCGCTACGTCCGACCGCTGTCAGAGGTCCGCACGATCATGCTCGAGCGCGCGCGGGAGCAACGAAATCCGTTCGACTACACAGAACCGGGCGAAGTCGCGCGCATCTTCGACGGCTTGACCTCGCTCGACCGGGAGGAATGGGCGGCCGCCTTCAGTCGTGCGGCGGCCCCGCACGTCGAGGAAGCGGCGAAGGCTGAAGCAGCCGGGGACGTCGATCGCGCCCGAGCGGCGCACCTTCGCGCATACGGATACTACCGCGTCGCCCGGTATCCGGCGCCCAACTCGCCCGCTAAGCGCGAGGCGTATCGCCGATCACAGGAGCACTACCTCGCGGCCGGTCGGCTCCTGGACCCTCCCATTGAGCGCGTCGAGATGCCATTCCACGGACGTGCTGAGGAGGGGAGCCACGTTGTGGGATTGCTTCGTCGGCCGCGAGCTGACGCCCGACTCCCCGTGCTCATCAACTTCGGCGGGATCGACTCGTTCAAAGAGGAGCGTCGGGCCGACCCCTTTCTCGCCGCCGGCCTTGCAGTGCTGGCAGTCGATATGCCCGGCGTCGCCGATGCGCCGGTCGCCGGATCCGAGGACGCGGAGCGAATGTTCGACGCGGTCTTCGACTGGATCGCGACGCGTCGAGATCTGGACGACGGCCGTGTTGGGGTGATCGGTGGCAGCACGGGCGGGTACTGGGCGGCGAAGCTCGCCCACACCCACAAAGAACGGCTGTGCGCAGTCGTGAACCAGGGCGGCTGCGCGCACTTCGCCTTCTTGCCCGACTGGGTCGAGAAGTCGCAGCACGGAGAGTACCCGTTCGAGCTGGCGGAGACGCTGGCGTGTGCCTTCGGGCTCTCCACGTTCGACGACTGGGTCGAAAATGCGCCGAGGTTCTCCCTCCTCACCCAGGCGGTTCTTGATCGTCCATGCGCGCCGCTTCTGTGCGTCAACGGCATTCACGATTCCGTCTTTCCCATCGCCGACCACTATCTGCTGCTCCAGCACGGCGACCCCAAGAGCGCGCGTTTCTTCGACGTCGGACATATGGGGCACACGCCGCAGACGACGCCCATCATCGTGAATTGGCTGAGCGCCAGGCTTCGAGGTTAACGATGAATTTCGACGTGGAGTTCGACTCAGGCGCGTTTTATCCTGCCGTGGGGGCGGTGGAGCTTGCGCAAATGGCCGAGGACCGCGGCTTCGGCGCTGTCTGGAAGGGGGAATCCAACAGCACCGATCCCCTCGTCTTGCTGTCGGCCATGGCGGCCAAGACTCGTTCTATTAAGCTGGGAACCGCCATCTATCACATCTTCGGCCGGTCGCCTGTGACCCTCGGGATTCAGGCAGCCACGCTGAACGACCTGTCGGACGGGCGTCTGCTCCTCGGACTTGGGGTCGCGAACCAGCCGATCGCGTCCTGGCACAGTGGAACGTTCGATAAGCCGATCCGCCGAATCCGGGAATACGCCGACATCGTTCGCCAGGTAGCGACCGGCGAGCGCGTCGAGTACGCGGGCGAGATCTACCGTGCTTCGTCGTTCAAGCTGTCGTGGCGACCGAGCCACCCGAAGGTTCCGATCCTGTTCGCCGGTCTCGGCGAACAGATGACGCGGCTGGCAGGACGCCACGCCGATGGCGTCGTGGTGAATATGGCGAACCCGCCGATGATCCGGGAGATCGTGAAACGGGTGAGCCAGGGGGCTCGGGACGCGAATCGGGACCCCGAGCAGCTCGAGTACGTGATCAAAGTGCGCGTGTGCATGAACCCCGACCGCGACAAGGCGAAGGCGAAGCTCAAGCAGGTGCTCACCTTCTACATGCTGGCCGGCGCCGAGGGCGAAGGGTACAACGCGCTGTTCGCATCGATGGGATTTGGCGCCGAAGCGCGCGCGGTTCGCGAGGCGTATGAGCGCGGTGGATTCCGCGCCGGCCAGGCCGCCATTCCCGACGCGATGCTCGACGGTGACGCGACGCGGCCTCCCGTGCCCATGGTTGCCGCCACGACCATCGAAGAGGTGCGCGATCGGCTCCAGCCCTACCTGGAAGCCGGTGCCACGCGGCTTGTCATCCCCTACGTCCCAACGACCGAGGACGCCGTGGGGGAATCGCGGCGATTCCTCGAGAGCTGGCGCTAGAGGCGCTCCAGAAATCGGTCCAGCTCGGCATTGAACCGCTCGGACCGCTCGACAAAAGGGTAATGGCCCGTATCGGCAAACATGATCCGGGCCGACCCCGCAATCGAACGTTCCAGGTACTCCTGAAATTTCGGTGGGGTCCAGCGGTCCTCCTCGCCTGCGACGATCAGCGTGGGCAGCTGAATCTCCCCCAGCCGCCCCATCACGTCGAACCCGCTCGTCGCGAGAAAATCTCCGTAGACGGCACGACCCGTGGCGCGACCGAATCGGGCCCGAAGCCAGTCGCGGACTTCGCGCGGTGCCGTCGGCGACACCGCTTCGTCGAGGGTGACGAGCCGATCGACGATGGCGCTTGGCGGCGAGCTTTCCGCCACCTGGCGGGCCGCCTCGATGAGATCCGGTCGGATGCGGAGCCGAGCGCCAGTCCCGACCAGCACCAGCGCGCTCGCCGCCTCCGGGTGATCGAGGGCCGCGAGGAGGACGGCGGCCCCACCCATCGAGTGCCCGATGAGCGCGGGGCGATCGAAGCCGTGCGCTCGAACGGCAGCGAGGACCTCGCCAACGTACGCTTCGACACTGGTGATCGGCGTCTCGGCGAGCCGGTCCCCATGTCCAGGCAGGTCCAACGCGAGGACTCGGTGCCGCGCGCTGAAGTGCTGGACCTGGCGCTCCCAGACGGCCCCGCTATCCGCCGCTCCGTGGAGGAAGACCATATCCATCAGCGTTCCACCAGCTCGGAAGATAGGGCGAGGCGCCTCCATGGTATGATGCCACCATTCCGCCGAGACACGGGTTCAAACACCGGTGTCTACCGCCCTTCACCGAGGAACTCCACCCATGCGTTACGATCTCGACCTCGATTCGGGCGTCGTGTACCCCGGTACCAGCATGGTCGATCTGGCGAAAGTCGCTGAAGATTGTGGCTTCGACGCCATCTGGAAGGGCGAATCCAACAGCGCCGATCCGATGGTGTCCCTCTCCGCGATGGCCGTGGGCACCCGCACCATCAAGCTCGGCACGGCCGTCTACCACGTGTTCGGTCGAACGCCGGTCACCCTGGGTATTCAGGCTGCGACGTTGAACGACCTCTCCGGCGGACGAGTGCTCATCGGCCTCGGCGTGTCCAACAAGACCATCGCGGCGTGGCACGACGCCACCTTCGACCGGCCCTTGCGCCGGATCCGCGAGTACTCCGACATCGTTCGCCAGGTCGCGCGGGGGGATCGCGTCGAATACGACGGCGACGTCTACACGACCACGCCCTTCAAGCTATCCTGGCGGTCGAGCTACCCCGAGGTCCCCATCTACTTCGCCGGCCTCGGCGAGCAGATGACGCGACTCGCCGGCCGGTACGCCGATGGGATCATGGTCAACATGGCGAACCCATCGATGTTGCGGGAGATATTCGGCCGCGTGCGCGAGAGCGCGGCCGCGGCCGGACGGGACCCATCGACGCTCGAGTACATCGCCAAGGTGCGAGTCTGCTTGCATCCAGATCGGGCCTCGGCCATCGCCAAGCTGAAGGCAGCCCTCGCCTTCTACAACATCGCCGACTTCTACCGCGACCTCATTGGCCAGATGGGATTCGCGCAGGAATCGGCGCACATCCGCGAGGCCTACCGGGAAAGCGGCTTTCGCGCAGCGCAGGCCGCGGTTCCCGACTCTCTTATCGAGGAGCTGCCGACGATCGCCGCGACGACGGTGGACGAGGCTCGCGAGCGCCTCCAGCCCTACCTCGAAACAGGTGTGACACGCCTCATCATTCCGTACGTCGCGGCGTCCGACGACGCCGTCGGAGAGACGCGGCGCTTCCTCGAAAGCTGGGCCATCTAGGAGACGACCGTGGTAGCGGACTTCCGCGCGAACCTGATCGTGGACGACGACGCGATCCTGGAAATCGTCCGCTCGGCGCGCCGAATCGCCGTTCTGGGCATCAAGACTGACGAGCAGGCGGACCAGCCCGCCTTTCGCATCCCGAGCTACCTTGCGTCCGCGGGATTCGAGATCATGCCTGTCCCGGTCTACTATCCCGAGGTCACCACGATTCTCGGCCGAGCCGTGTATCGACGCCTCGTCGACATCCCAGGCGCAGTCGACATCGTCGACGTGTTTCGTCGACCTCAGGACATCGGCCAGCACGTGCCCGACATCCTTGCCAAGGCGCCCAGAGTCGTATGGTTCCAGACCGGCATCCGGAACGATGAGGTCGCCGAAACACTTGCGCGGGCAGGAATCAAGGTGGTGCAGGATCGCTGTTTGATGGTGGAGCACCGCCGGGTTGTTGCGCTGCGAGATCGTACGCTCGCCGTTTAGCCACCGCCCGCGAGGTCTCAGGCGCCGACAGGCTGCCCGTCGTCACCGGCAGGAATGGCGTGCTCCCGCGCGTCGATACCGGGGAAGCGGTTGGCGGCTGGGTCACGAACGACGTGCGGCGGATCCGCGCCCTCGCGAACGTCCTGGATCGCCCCATACACGACGCTACGCATCGCCACGATGCCCCGATCTGAGCCGGCCAGGTTCTCCTGCGTTCGATCGTAGATCGCTCCCTGGCTTTCAGCCAGCATCGTCGTCCAGGCAATGATGTTCGGCTCAGGCATCGACTCGTTTTGCTCGTGGAGGTACTGAGCGATTGCGCTGTGATCGACGCGATAGTCGTTCGTCCGCTCAACACCGTTCCGTCGAGCGTCTTCGTCGCTGAGGTCCCCGTCCCGACGAAAGGCGATGACAAATCGCCAGTGGTGCGTGTCGTCCATGGGCACGTGCCAGTGCACCGAGAAGCCGTCGATTCCCACTCCGGGGACGCAGCACAGACTCGGGAGCATAAAGCTCCGCACTTCGTGAGATATGGCCGCTGGCGATTCCTGCCACGATGAGACGAGGCGGATCCCGAATTCGGTCTCCTCCGGCTCGACCGCGACCTCGTCCTCCAGGTGCTCGTCGGCGAGTTCTGTCGACTGCGTCCTCGATAGGATCCTCCGCAGCGCGATGAGCTGGACCGGATCTACGCTGCCCTCCGCCCCCTGGAGGTAATTGCATTCCTGGACGTACTTGGTGCACCGGCGCTGGCTTTCCGGGACCTGGAAGAACTCGTAGCTCGGCATCAGCGGCGGCTCTCCAGGACCGAGATACGCGAAGATGATTCCAGCGTGCTCCTGGCATGGATACGCCTTGTGCTGAATCTCGTCCTTGAGCGTGCTATCCGGCGGCTCGAGCGGCTGCTCGAGGCACCGACCCGCGTGATTGTAGAGCCAGCCGTGATATCCGCAGCGAAGGCCAGCCTCCTCGACGCTACCGTAGCGGAGGTCCGTGCCCCGATGCGAGCACCAGCGGCCCAAGACGCCCAGCCGCCCCTGGAGATCGCGATAGACGACCAGGTCTTCGCCGAGCAGCCGCGCGGCGACGGGCGGACCGTCGGGCTCCAGCTCCTCCGCCAGCGCGACCGGCTGCCAGTACCGGCGCATGAAGTCGCCACATGGAGTTCCCGGCCCCGTCCGGGTGAGCAGGTCGTTTTCCTCTTTAGTCAGCATCGTTCGTCCTCGAATCAGTCGTCCAACCACATGAGCTTTGCCGGGTTGTCCCGGACCATCATGAAGATCTCGTCCCGACTCATGCCAAAGGCCAGCAGCGCCCGCAGAAAGATGCGCATCCCATCGAGCGAGTTCACGTGCATCACCTGCCCAAAATCTGTGCCGATGATGCAGCGCTCCGGCCCGATCTCCTTCATGGTGCGGATCGTCTCCATCGGGTCGCAAACGGGCTGGTACAAGCTCGGAATCATCGGCTGGCAGTACGTCCCGACATATGCGCCGAGGTCCGCTAGCTGCTTCATCTCATCGAGCAGGAGTTTGTTCAGCTCGAGCAGTGGGTGGTCGAGAACGACCCGGGCGCCGATGTCGCGTGCCGCCCGGACCAGGGGCAATAACTCGGGGTAGTCCGTGTGGCCGAGGCCGATTCCGACGTGGTGCTCGGCCGCCAGCTCCATGATCCGCACGACTTCGGGCAGCACGGTCCCGGTCGTTTCATCGACGAGCCGCACGCCCTCGTGCTCCGGGTGACCCGCCCCCCGCCAAAAGCCGTAGGAGGTGAAAGTGGGGAACCAAATCATCTTGAAGTTCGGATATTGCAGAGCAATGCGGACGGCTTCGGGGTTCATTCCGTGGCACGTGCCCGTGCCGCCGTACACGGTCACTCCCCGCGCCAGATCGTCGGGTCCGAGCGGCTCGCCGCGCGCGGCCTTCGCCTGCCCACGCTCCACCATGGAATCGATGTAGCGCTGGACCAGGTAGGCCGCGTTCGCGCTTACGTTCCAGTGATCTTTAAACGCGACGGCCCGCATGCCGGCTCGGGCCGCGTCGATGGCGACCTCGATCATGTCCTGCGCGCGAAACACGAAATCCGGATAGGCGTGGATGTGGGTGTCGATGGCGCCGACGAGGAGCTCATTCTCGATCCCCGGATGAATCTTCAAGATCTCCGGGTTGTCCTTCAACATCTGATAGAAGTAGTCCTTGGCGTTAAGCTGGCGGACCCGCTCGAGGGTGAGCGTCCGCCCGACCATGATCTGCTCGGCCGCCTCAGCATCCATGAAGAAGTCACACATCCACTGCGTTCCTTTCTGCTCGATTATCGGTTCGGCGAGCCGACTCGCCGCGGACGCGCTCGGTTAGCGGCCTACGCGAGCGCCAGCTCCGGGTAGATCTCCGGCCGGAGAGCGGCGCGCCAGTCTGCGCCGGGCGCGAGGACCCGCTCGATGGCGCGAATGTGGTGGTAGCTGTCCCCTGTTCCCGGCGGGTTTCCGCCAGCGGCCACGGTCCGCACCGCGTCGACCAGAAGGCGACGGGCCGTCACGACCGCCCGATCCGTGGACCCGAGGTGCTCCTGGCTGCGGTCCACGATTCGCCCCATGCTCTCCTGGACTGCATGGTCCTGGGTGTTGATGCCCTCGATGCCGGTAAAGCTATAGGTGCGCTGCTTGGCGCGATCAATGAGCCACGCGTTGTCGCGATTCCGCACCTTTCGAAAATCGGCCGTCTGCTCGCCGCCGGGAAATGTCGGCTGGCGAGATCGACGCTGCTCTTCCGGAATCGGCGTGTCGCCGAAGCTGTAAAACCAGTTGTAGACCATGTGGTTTTCGTCGTCCATCGGCACCCACATGTGCCCATGCACGCGCTTGCCGCTTGGCTCACCCGTCTCCCCTTGGGCAGCCCGTATCTGCGTGAAGGGCATCACGTAGTGATATGTTCGAACGTAGTTCCCCTCGTCGCCGAGGGGACGAATCGATGCATAGAGGAAACCGTAGTCGGTGACGTCGACCTCGAGCTTCGCGGAGATGGACCGCGCACGCAAGCCTGCCAGTCCGCCGCTGTTGGAGCTGCCGGTGAGGGACCGGTGGAGAAATGAGGAGTGGATGCTGTCGATCCCTCCCTCCAGCCCCTGCAGCCAGTTGCACTCCTCCCACGTCTTGTTGACCTGCCGGTGGGTCTCGGGGACCTGCGTCCATTCGAACATGGGCGGAGGCGGCATCGTTTCGCGCGGCCCCATGTAGGTCCAGATGACGCCCCCCATCTCTACGCTGGGATAGGCCTTCGCTTGGATCCGGTGCTTGAAATCCATCTCGACGGGCTCATTCGGCATCTCGACGCACTTGCCGTCCACGTCGAACTTCCAGCCGTGAAACACGCAGCGCAGGCCCTCTTCTTCGTTCCGCCCCAGCCAGAGAGAGGCACACCGGTGGGGGCAAAACTCGCCGAGAATCCCGACCCGTCCGACCGAATCTCGAAAAGCTACCAGGTCTTCCCCGAGCAGCTTCACCTTGACCGGCGGCGAGTCGGGCTCCTCGATCTCCCAGGCCAACAGCGCCGGCATCCAGTAACGGCGCAATACGCCGCCCATCGGCGTACCGGGTCCGGTTCGAATCAGCAGCTCGTTGTCAACCTCGGTCAGCATCGCTCCTCCCGTTCAAGCGCTCGGTCCATGCAGCTTCCTCATTGGCCAAATGGTACCGTCTGGCCCGGAAATCCTGGCGTCGACACTAGAAGGCTGAGACGTACATGCGATTTGGGTCCAGCTCCTCCCGGATCAGCCGCACCTCCTCCTCCGTTGGAGGTGGAGTGAGCGGACAATCCCGCGGGACGTCGATGGGGAACCCGGTGCTGTCGCGAAGGTCCTCGGGCGTGACGCCTGGATGAATCGACAGCACCTTCAGCCGCTTCGACTCGGCGTCGAAGCCGAAGACGGCCTTGTCCGTCAGCACGCGTGAGGGACCGCCGCCCGGCAGTCCTATGCGCGCCCGGCTGTCGCCACCGGACAGAAACCCAGGGCTCGTATTGTGGACCAATCGTTCCACGAGCTTCCGTCGTTCGTGCCGGATGATGATGATGGTGGAGCGCGCATGCGAGGCGATATCGTTCGCGCCGCCCCCGCCGCCAAATCGACGAATGCCGCCGTCGTCTCGGCGGACCTCGCTGCTGTTGTTGTTCCCGAACTGGTCGACCTCGAGCGCTCCAAGGAACCCCACGTCGACCAGGCCTCGATGAAGCATCATCCCCACGACGTCGAGGAAGCTCGTGAAGCACGTCGCCCGGTACCAGTGGCGCGGGTCAGCGTTCCCAACACCCAGCTCCAGCAGGTGCGGGTCCACCAGCCCAATCTCGTTGAGGACCTGGATTCGGGGCGCGTGGGTTCGCTGTGCGAGAGATACAGCGAGCTGCGGGATTCCAAGCCCCGCGAACACAACCTGATCGTCTCGCAGCTCGCGGGACCCGGCCGCCACCATCAGCTCTGATGTCGAGTAGCTGCCCGCTGCTGCCTGGCTCACCGATTCACTCCTATCGCGTCGCTCAGTATCCAAGCAAAGGATCCGCTTTGAGTGCGGAGAGAGCCGCGATCCCGCCTACGCGCTCCAGATATCCAAAGTGATCACCGGTCTTTATGATGAATTCGTCAATATATTCGGCCACGCCCGCGTCGGTTCGGGCTTTGCTGACGTAGTGCTTCAGGTGCTCCTCGTCGTGGTCGTAATACCGATAGAGGGACGTAGGATGGGCGCCGAACGGCAGGTGGACGACCGCCGAGACGTGGAATCCGGGCACGATGGTCAGCTCCGGCTGCTGACGGATCAGGTCCACGGGCACGAGATCCTCGGTTATCACCACCACCTGGCGGGCGGCGCGCGCCGCTTCGGCATTCTCCCATCGGGGACCATACACCCGTGCGTTTCCTTCCGCGTCGGCCATTTGGACCTGAAGCACCGCCACGTCCGGCTGGAGCGCCCGGAGGAGCACGAGGCGCTCGCCGGTGAACGGGTCATCCATCTCCCGCACACTGTCGGGCGCCGTCTCTTCCTCGAGTCGGGTGAGCAGATCGGATCCCAGCATAGAGCGAATCGGCATGTGGGGGATCCCGAGGGCGCCGGCGAGATAACGGAATGACACGGCGAGGCTGCTGTAGTACTCCGCGACGACCTTCTTCTGCTCGTACGCGCGGTTCACGCACTGGATCGGCCCGTATCGGTCGAGCGACCCGCCGCCATAAATGAGCCGGCGCGCGGCGCCAGCGCCTACCAAGAGATCGGCATCGAGGCCCAGAACGCACGCCGAGAGGGTGAGGTCGTGCCGGCCTTGACGGATCAGCTCGTGCGAGAATGCGACGGCATTTCGGGTGCAGGCGAAGCCCGATAGCGCCACGTGGTCTCCGTCGTGTACGAGGCTGGCAGCCTCGGCAAGCGAGACCACTTTGCTCCGCGCCTCATCGCCGCTTCGCTCTGCGCCGTTCATTGGCCCTCCGATCCATCCGCTCGTCCGCGCACTATGCTAGGCGGTTCACGCCCCCGTCGCAAGCACGGCCGCTGAAGCCGCGTCCCTTACTCCGCAATCTCGCGCAGCAGACGATGGGTCGCCGTATCGCTCGCCACCTCCAGCAACGCCGCGATGTCCGACGGCGCATCGACGTCGAGGGCAAGACCCGGGAGCCGACACACCGCGGCCTGGACACCGACCGACTCGGAAGCTCGACGGTGGCGCGCGAGGCTGCCGCGCCCAAAGGCCGGCCGAATCAGGCGCGGTGGACGCAGGTAGAGCGCATTCGTCCCGCGGCCGGCTCGATCGGGCGCGATCGCAACGCGGGGTCGACCCTCGCGAGGCAGCCCCGCGCCGCCGTTCGCTGCAACGTCCGCCGCAGAAGACCACGCCTCGGCTCCTCCGCTCTCGGCTGAGACCAGCGCGCGTATTTCGGTGGACGATACCAGCGGCGTATCCGGGAGGATCACGAGGATCGCGCGCGTCGGCGCCGTCGCCGAGATGGCACGGGCCAGCGCCTGGTTGAGGGTCCTGGCTCTGGGATCTTGTGGCATTGGCCGCGCGCCGACGGCGTCCGCGCGATCCAGCACCCGCACGTCTGGACTCACGACCGTGACCACGAAGCCCGCTCCGCGCACCGCCGCCGCCACGTCTTCCAGCATCGCGAGGACGAGACGCCCTCGCTGCTCTTGGCTCAAAACGCGGCTCAGTCGGAGCTTCGCGTCCCGCAGCTCCTTGACGGGAAGGAGGACAGATACGCACGCGGGACTGGTCACCACGTCCCACGATTGACCGCGCACGTCCTTCTCGCGCGGCGCCTCGACGCCCACGGCGCTAGCGCCCGCAGGAATCACAATCCACGGCGTGCAGGACTCGATCAGCGAGGGCTCGCTTCTCCTCGGGACCCGTCATCAAGGTTGGCGCGACGACGGCGCGCATCCGGAGCGCTTCGACGCGCGAAGCCAGATGGGCATCGGTCGAGTCCAGCACGAACGTCCCGGCGACGTCCCGATAGAGGGCCGCGACGCCAAGGGCAGACACCTCCGCCCCCATTCCCGCGAGCATCGCGGCCGCCGGCCCCTTGATCGCTGCGCCCCCGATGATGGGCGTGACGGCGACGACGCGCTCGCGCCGCCGGGCCAGCTCGTCGCGCACGCCCGGGATCGCGAGAATGGTTCCGATGCTGACGAAGGGGTTGCTCGGCGCAATGATGACCGTGGTGGCGGAGCGGATCGCGTCGACGACGCCCGGGGCTGGCGACGCCTCGGCAGCGCCCCGCACGTCGACGCCCCGCACCACATCTCGCTGGCCGCGCTTCACGAAGTACTCCTGGAAGGGGAAGTCTCCCGCCGGCGTTCGGATGAATGTCCGAACGGAGTCGTCGCTCATCGGGAGCACGTGGACCTGCACGCCAAGCCCCTGACAGAGCCGCTCGGTGACGGCCGAGAGCCGCGCTCCCGCGCGAAGGAGCCGCGTTCGTTCGAGGCAGGCCGCCAGATCGCGATCACCAAGCCGAAACCACGTCTCGACGCCGAAGCGCTGGAGCTGGTCGAGCGTGACGAAGGTATCTCCGCGAATGCCCCACCCGCGCTCCTCATCGACCAGGCCCGCGAGGGTGTACATCACGATGTCGAGGTCCGGTGAAACGTGAACGCCGTAGAACTCCGCGTCGTCACCGGTGTTCACGATCGCCACCACCTGCTCGGGAGCAACAACCTGGACGAGTCCCTGAAGAAAGCGGGCCGCGCCTACGCCACCGGCCAGCACGGTCACCAACGGCCCCGAATCCGCAGGCGCGGTCACCACTCACCCCTATCCGTTACCCTGCCGCGTTCTCATCGAAAGAGATCCTCCGCGGGGTCGCGCACCAGCGCGTGCGCTCCACCGGGGGCCCGATCGAATGCGAAGCCGCGCACGAGGGCAAACGGTACGCCGTCCACCTTTCCCATCACCAGCTCCGCCGCCGATGCCAGCTCGTCGGCGATGGCAACGATCGTCACGCGCAGCTCGTACCCGTAGGGGTCGTGCTGACCGGCAAACGAGCGCAGCGGCTCGATCCCTGCTACCCCGATGGCCACGTTCGTCAGCCCGTTGCGCCACGCCCGGCCAAAGGTGTCGGTAATGATGACAGCGGGCATCGCGCGGCTCAATTCCCGGACCCGGTCGCGCAGTGCTGCGGCCGACGCGTCGGGGTCGACGGGAAGGAGCGACACGACGCCCGGACCGACGTTCGACGCGTCCACGCCGGCATTGGCGCAGACGAACCCGTGGCGCGTCTCCGCGATGATGATGCCTCGATCCATCTTGACAATTCGGCGGGACTCCCGCAGCACTGTCTCGATCTGTCGAGCGTCTTTGCCGTAACGATCGGCCCACTGCTGGGCGATCGGCGAGGGATCCACTTCGGAAAGGCGAACGATTCTTCCCTCCGACTTCGATACGGCCTTCTGGGTCACGACGAGGACGTCGGAATCCAGGATCGTCGTCCCTCGGGCCTTCGCCGCTTCGAGCGCGAGGCGTGCGAGGTCCGATCCGGTCTCAATTTCTCCCTCCACCGGAAGCGGAATGATTCGGACCTCCGGCGGCCCCTGCTCGATCACGAACGGGGCTCCGCCGCGGGCAGACCGGTGATGCGGATACCCGCACCGGGAATTTTGTAGCGGATATTGATGCCGACAAGGAGGGCGGTGATCGACTCCACGATCCGGGCGTTCGCCAGCGGCCCGGCGTCCACAAAGCGCGCACCGTCCAGCGCTTCCACGAGGCGCGCCACGCGAACCTTCGACCCGCGCTCGTCGCCACACACGAGGACGTCGCAATCGATCGCGGCCTCGAGATGGTCAAGATGGCCGGCCGAGATGTTGTGGAACGCCGCGACGACCGAGACGCCATCGGGTACGGACTCCGCCGTCGCTTCGGCCGCGGATCCCTCCCACACACCCAGTACGCGCGTTGCCCGTCCGCCGATAGCCGCGGCCAGCGGGACAGTGACGTCGACGACTACCTGGCCGGGCCGCAGCGCGCCGCGGATCGCCTTCAACGTCGTCTGCTGCGCGGCGAACGGCACCGTGAGGACGACGATCTCGGCAGACGCGGCCGCCGCGACGTTTTCGGCGCCATAGACCCGCCCACCACCCACGCGCTGCTGGATCCGGGCCGCCATCTCCCCCGCGCGAGACGCATCGCGTGAGCCGATGGCGACCGGAAAGCCAGCTCGCGCCCAGCGCAAGGCCAGCCCGGAACCCTCTGGCCCCGTGCCTCCAATCACTGCGATGGTCTCGCGTCCAAGTTCACGGGCCATGAAACGGACCTCCCCTGCCGACGGCTCCGCAGCGAGCTCTTGACGCTGCCGATGACGTCAGATGGCGTCGACCACGAGCTCCGCGGTCGGCCGGCGCTCGCGGACCTTGGGCCACGCCACGGGATAGCCAATAGTAATCAAGCCCTGCGGGTTCAGGTCGGCGGAGAGTCCGAGCGCCTCGCGCACCACGTCCGGGCAAAAGAGCGGGGCGCACATCCAGCCGGTGGCGAGGCCGCGAGCGAATGCCGCGAGCATCATGTTCTGGACCGCGGCGCCGACGCTGTGGGCGGCCATCATCAGCTCGGCGCGCTGGCGGCCGGCGTCCGGGTATGCGTCCAGCCCCTCGCTGGTAAGGCACACGACGATCCCCGCTGGCGCCTCGACGATGCGGCGGATCGATTTGCGCTGCTCCGCTTCGATCGCGTCCGGCGCCCAACCATCGCGCGCGAGGTCTTCACCCCATCGCGCCCCCATCGCACGGGCGAGCCGGTCCTTTGCCGCGCGGCTCCGCAGGACGACAAACCGCCACGGCTCCGCGTTGTGGGGTGACGGAGCCCACCGCGCCGCGTCGAGCACGGCGTCGAGGTCGTTGTCGGAGATGGGGTCTGGTCGAAAGGATCGTACCGACCGGCGCCCGCGAATTGCGCGGTCCACGACTGGAACGACGTCCGCGCCGTCTACGGTTCGGCGGGACGCGGGCTCGTCGGCGATGCTCATCGCGGGGACGCGGCCGACGCACGCGCGCTCACGCCCGCTCCTGCCGCGATGCCTGGACGGAACCGGAAGTCATCCCGGGTGATCAGCTGCTGATACGATCCGAAGCGATCCCCGCTAGTATCCACAACGTCGAGCGGATCGGGTACGGCCGGCTCGTCCGGCAGCTCCCGCAGGATTCGATACGTGGTGGAGCGCTCGGCAGGAATGCGCCCGGCCGCACGGATCAGCGCCCGGATCTCCCGCGGACGCGTGAGCTGGCCGTGGGAGGCGCCGGCGGCGGTCGAGATGCTCTCGTTGATGAGCGTGCCACCGAAGTCATTGGCGCCGGCCGCGAGACACGCCTGGGCAAAGCGTGGCCCCTCCTTCACCCACGAGACCTGGATGTTGGAGATGAATCCGTGGAGCATGATGCGGGCCACCGCGTACATCTTCAACACCTCGGTCCCACTGGCCCCCGGGCGCACACCTGGCACCAGGCCTTTGAGGAACATCGGAGCCTCGGTATGCACGAAGCTCAGCGGCACAAACTCGGTGATCCCGCCCGTCTCACGCTGGATCTCGCGCAGCGTTGCCAGGTGCTGGGCGCGATCTCGCGCAGTCTCAACATGGCCGTACATGATGGTTGACGTCGTGGGGATGCCAGCGCGGTGCGCGCCGGTGATCACGCGAATCCAATTCCGCACCGAAATTCGACCCGGTGAGATGATCCGTCGCACCCGCTCGTCCAAAATCTCCGCCGACGTCCCCGGCAGTGAGCCGACGCCCGCGTCTTTCAACCGCTCCAGGTACAGCTCCACGCTGCACCGGGAGCGAGCAGCTCCATAGAGCACCTCTTCCGGCGAGAACCCGTGGACGTGGATGTCCGGCAGCTCGCGCTTGATGGCTCGACACACGTCCAGGTAGAGAGAGCCGTCCATCTCCGGCGGTAGGCCTGCCTGGATGCACACCTCAGTGGCTCCGAGCTCCCACGCCTCCCGCGCCCGACGCACGACCTCGGAGATCGGCAGAAAGTACCCTTGCTCCTCCAAATGGCCGCGACTGAACGCGCAGAACCCGCACCGCTTGATGCAGACATTCGTGAAGTTGATGTTGCGGTTGACGACGTAGGTGACCCGATCCCCCACCGCCCGACGCCGCAGCTCGTCCGCTGTCATCAACAGGAGGTTGAACGAGCGGCCGCTGGCCCCGAACAGCAGCTCCCCCTCGTCGACGCTGACCTCGCGTCCATCGAGGGCGCGATCGAGGATCCGAGCGATTGTCGGGTCCGCCCCGTCGAAGAGCCGAACAAGGCGCTGCCCGGCCCCGCTTGCGTGATCCTGGCCGCTCAGCTCCACCACGGCTCCTCGTCGCGGACCAATCCGTCGATCCCGGCCCACGACTCGATCTGTGAGCGAAATCGCGGCGGGACAAATGACGGCCGACGGAGGTATTCGGGGTAGATGCACAGTCGTTCGCGCAGGTCGAACCCCGCTTCTTTTGTCGTGTCGCGAAGGTGGGCGATCGCCGGCCACGCGCACTCGGGGTTAATGTGGTCGATCGTCACCGGGGAGATTCCGCCCCAGTCATTGATTCCCGCGCGAAGATAGCTGGACAGGTCGCTGGTTTCGCCTTCCAGGAAGAGGTTGGGCGGCGACTGGATGTTCATATCGGGCCCGAGGATGAGCCGCGCGACGGCAATCGTCCGCGCCATGTCGAGAGCGGAGGGCTCAGGCCATCTGCGCATCCGAATCGTCGGCTTCACCCGAAAATTCTGGATGATGACCTCCTGGATGTGTCCATAGCTCGCGTGCAGCTCACGAATGGCGAAGAGCGAATCGACACGTTCCTCGAGGGTTTCCCCAATCCCAATGAGGATACCGGTCGTGAACGCGATTTCGAGATCCCCCGCCGCCGCGATCATATCCAGGCGCACGCGGGGCGCCTTTCCCACGCAGCCGAAATGCGCCTGCCCCTGCTCCATGAGTCGCTCGCTGACACTTTCGAGCATGAGCCCCATCGACCCGTTCACCTCGCGAAGAGCCATCAGCTCATCACGGCCCATCACTCCCGCGTTCGTGTGGGGGATGAGTCCGGTCTCGTCGGCCACCAAGTGGCACATCGCGCCCAGATAGTCGACGGTACTCCGGTACCCCAGGCGACGGAGCGCATCGCGCGCGATGGCGTATCGCTCCTCCGGGCGCTCCCCAAGGCTGAACAGCGCCTCCTTGCAGCCCCGATCGCGGCCAGCACCCGCGATCTGGAGGACATCCTCCGGATCGAGCGTGCGCGCATCCGGATGCCCGGGCGCCTTCGCGAACGTGCAGTACCCGCACTTGTCGCGACAGAGATTGGTCAGCGGGATGAACACCTTGCGCGAGTACGTCACGGTCCGGCCTTTGCCGCGATCCCGCAGCTCCCCGGCCGCCGCGATAATCGCGGGCAGCTCGTGGGCATCCGCGCGCATGAGACGATACGCGGATGCGCGATCGAGAGCCCTCCCCGCGAGGACCCGATCGAGCGGCGCACGGACCCCAGGAGGGCACGCCTGAAGATCGGGAGCTTCGACTGTGGGGCTCATTGGTCGCGTGCTCCTGCGCTGTCGGGGAATACCCGTACTCTAGCCGTCGGGCCGGAGCGTGTCAACCGAGCGCCAGAGGCCTATCGACCGCGAGAGCCCAGCGGTGCGCTGGATGGGCCAATGCTATAATCGGTCGCCCAGAGCCCTCCCCGCTCGCCCCGGACGCTCGCACCATCGCTCCTCAGGACTGACCCATGGCCGATTATCCGTTCCGTGAAGTCGTCGAGATCCGCGGACACATCATCGACTCCATGATCCTGCCCACCATCATGGACGAGATCATGGACCGCGGCGGTGAGTTCGATATCCAGACGATCGAGGTTGGCCGCCACAAGGAAGACACGAGCTACGCGCGAATCGAAGTCCGCGCCGCGACCGCCGACGAGCTGGCGGCCCTCATCGAACAGATCGGGCGTCTGGGCGCCACCCCGGTCCAGGCCGCCCCCGTCCAAACCGCGGCGGCGCCTCGCGACGGCGTGTTTCCCGACGATTTCTACTCCACGACCAACCTGCAGACCCTTGTGAACATCGCGGGCACCTGGCAACCGGTCGCCTACCCCGAGATGGATTGCGGCATCCTCGTCGACACCCAAGCCCGAACAGCACGGTGCGTCACGCTTGGTGAGGTGCGCGCGGGCGATCGCATCGTGGTCGGACACGAGGGCATTCGGGTCATCCCGCTGGAGCGGCCGCGCCAGCAGCCCCCCGTCTTCGCGTTCATGGGGAGCAGCGTCTCGCCGGAGAAGCCGAACCCGCGCCTGATCCGCGAGATCGCGACACGGATGCAGGCCGTCCGCGCCGCTGGGGAGAACATCCTCCTCGTCGGCGGCCCGGTCCTGATCCACACCGGCTGCCGCCCCCAGGTGGAATGGCTCATCGAGCACGGATACGTGCAAGCCCTCTTCGGGGGCAACGGGCTCGCAACGCACGACATCGAGGTCGCGCTCTACGGCACATCGCTCGGGGTGTCGCTCCAGGACGGGATTCCGGTCGAGGGTGGGCACGAGCACCACCTCCGCGCGATCAACGTCATTCGACGAGCGGGGGGGATCCGCGCCGCCGTCGAGCAGGAGATCCTCACCTCAGGAGTCATGCACGCCTGCGTGCGACACGATGTCGATCTGGTCCTGGCCGGCTCGATTCGCGACGACGGCCCGCTTCCCGACGTGATTACCGATACACAGCTCGCGCAGACGGAGATGCGCCGCGTGATTCGGCGAGGCGTGAAGTTTGCCCTGATCCTCGCTTCAATGCTCCATGGCATCGCCACCGGGAATCTGCTTCCGGCGGATACGACAACGGTCTGCGTCGACATCGAGCCGGCCGTGGTGACGAAGCTCTCCGACCGCGGTACGTTTCAGAACATCAGCATCGTCGCGGACGTGGGAAGCTTCCTCCGGGAGCTGGTTCGCGACCTCGCGGACTGAGGGCCACCGCGTAGGGGAGAAGACTAGACGCGGGACTCCGCGCGTACTCGGTCGAAACAGGTGCTGCAATAGACCGGACGGTCCCCCCGCGGAAGGAATGGCACCATCGTCTCGACGCCACACGATGCGCAAATCGCGGGATGCATCTCGCGCCGTGAGCCCAGCTCGAGTCCGCCAGAGGCCGCTCGGGACCGGCGCAAGGCTCGGCAGTCCGGGCACCGCGCCGGCTCATTGAGGAGTCCTTTCGCGGCGTAGAACTCTTGCTCTCCCGCCGTGAACACGAAGTCGACTCCACATTCCCTGCATCGCAACGTCTTGTCAGTGTAGATCACGCTCGCTTGCCTCCCCTAAGGCCTCGTTGGCGGACATTACCATGTATCCGAGTGTGCCTGTCCCCACCGAGATCGGACTCGTGGCCACGGTGAGACGCGCGCGTGTGCAGCGAACGCCTACAGTCATTCTCGACGCCGCGAGAATCACGCAATGAACGTCGCTTTGCCCGATTCTTCCGTAGGCCGGCGCGCAGTATATCGAAACGACGTCACAAATGCAACACACGTAACAAACGCTGCTGGTGGCGCGCCGGTCACTCAGAGGGGTCGCCGGCGCGGAAGGCCCGGGCGGCGAGGATATGCCGGGTCCGTCGATTCGCTTTTCCGAATCGTAACAATGACGCGGTCGGGCAGAATTTCGGGCAGGCATGCGTCGTCCACGGACACCACGACGGAGCCCAATAGTCGAAGCGCGCGCTCGGCCTCGGGTAACTCTCGATCGACCCCTTTGCGCGTCTTCATGAGCAAGGCGTACCCACCAACCCGGACGAGAGGAATAAGGAGCTCCACGAGCGTCGGGATGGAGGCTACAGCACGGGTAACGGCCGCATCGTAGCGTTCTCGATGCTGTCCGTCGCGGCCGAGGTCTTCCGCGGCGCTGTGAATCGCGACAACGTTGCGAAGACGAAGCTTCTTCACGACATGGTGAACAAACTCGACCTTCTTTCGGGTCGCGTCCACCAAGACGAATCGCAGCATCGGCAGGAGAAGCGCAACCGGCAGACCGGGAAAGCCGGCTCCCGTACCCACATCGACAACTTCGCCTGGAACTGGCCCGAGGAGTGCTCGGAGGACGGGAACGATCGTCAGGGAATCGAGCACGTGTTTGACCTCGATCTCCCCCCGGGACCGGATCCCGGTGAGATTCGCCCGCTCGTTCCACGCAAGCAGTTCATCCACGAGGCTTGCGAGCGCGACGCGATCCTGCATGTCGACGTCGATGCCCAGGATGGGCGCGGCCCAGCCCAACACATCAGACAATATTGATTGTTCGGTCACGAAAGAGATCCTATAATCTCATCAATAGCCGGATTGTCGATTCACATTATCCCGCCCGCGCCATTCGCATCCGGAAATCGTTTGTCAACGTGGAGGAGCCCCTCACTCTTGCGTTCGAACGACACACAGGCCAACGAGAGCACCAGACTCGGGGAAGCCATCAGCGCCTACATCCAGACCCTCGCCACGGAAGATCGTGAGCTTACCTCGCGAGAGCTTAGTCGGTTTGGTCGCTGGCTCGGAACCGACGTCCTTGTTTCCCGAATCACCGCGGTCGACGTCTCTCGCTATCAAGAGCAGTTCTCCGAGTCGAGCGTCGACTTGAACCGTCGGCTCGAGCCCGTCAAGGCGTTTCTCACCAACCTCAAGACCCAGAAAGTGACGTCCATCAACCTCGGAGCCCACATCCGCCTTCGCCGCCCTCCGGCGCGGAAGCGCGCGCCGTCGGAGCGCAAGGATGAGCCGGAGCAGGTCCGCATCACCGAGCGTGGCTTTGCCGCGCTCACGGAAGAGCTGAAGGACCTGGAGGAGCGCGTTCGGCCGGAGGTTACCGAGCAGCTTCGACGGGCCGCGGCCGATAAGGACTTTCGCGAGAATGCGCCCTACGACGCGGCGAAGCAGCGCCTGGCTGAGGTGCAGACGCGCATCAATGACATCCGGAAGACCTTGAGCGCCGCCAGCATCTACACCGGGAACTCCACGGATACCGTTGACCTCGGCACCAAGGTCACGCTCCACAGCCTGCTGGACGACGAGCTCGTCGTCTATACGATCGTCGGCCCGGGAGAGGTGAGCGCGCGTGACGGGCGGATCTCTACCCAGTCGCCGGTGGGCAGCGCACTCATGGACCGCGGCGTGGGCGAGGTAGTAGAAGTTCAGACGCCGGTCGGCCCTCACAGCTACCGTATCGAAAAGATCGAGCCTCGGTAGCGCCGGTCTTTCCCATCCCTGTACCCTCTACGCCATGAGGCCGCGGCTCACTTTGGCGCTGTTGGCGGCTCGAGTTGCGTCGCTCTCAAGCCGCCGCCTCGGGCATGGCGGAACCGTTCTTCCTGGCCACGTCGTGCCTCGCATCGATCCGTCCGCGCTGTCCCACATCGCGCACCAGCTCACCCACGGCGTGGTCATCGTTTCCGGAACAAACGGGAAGACCACCACGGCCCGGCTGCTCGCACGGACCGCAGAAGCCGATGGTCTCCGTCCGATCCACAACCGATCTGGGGCCAATCTGATGACCGGTGTCGTCAGCGCGATGGCCTGTTCGACAGACCTCCGCGGAAGACCGTCGGGGGAGATCGGCATCTTCGAGGTGGACGAGGCGACCGTCGGCGCCGCCGTCGACGGTCTCTCTCCACGCGTCGTTGTGCTCACGAATGTATTTCGCGATCAGCTTGATCGCTACGGTGAGGTCGAGCTGATCGCCTCTCGGTGGCGCGAAGCCATCGCCCGCCTCGACCCTCACGCCACGGTCGTTCTGAATGTCGATGACCCGATCGTCGCTCAGCTCGCCTCAGTCTGCGGCTGCAGAGTCGTGGGCTATGGAGTGGAGGACGCGAGTCTGGGAGAACGCGAGCCGTCCCACGACGCGGATCGACGCCTCTGCCCCAGCTGCTCCGCTCGCCTCCGATACACCTGGTCGCTGTACGCGCATCTTGGCCACTACGCGTGCGCTTCCTGTGGATGGCACAGGCCCGAACCGGACGTGTCCCTCGTGCGCGGCGAGTTCCATGCCGGACCAGAGGCTCCCGCAAGCGTGCTGGCGATCCGCACGCCGCGCCAGGTGATGACGTTTCGCCTGGCGCTCCCAGGGCTCTACAGCGCATACAATGCGCTCGCAGCCGTCGCCGCGAGCACGGCGGTGGATCTCAGTACGAACGCGATCGTTGAATCGATGGAGCGGGCCGAATCGGTCTTCGGGCGCAGCGAGCGCGTCGGGATCGGCCCCGGCGCCGTGATCCTGACGCTGGTCAAAAACCCTGTCGGGTTCAATCAGGCTCTGCGCGCCTTCGTCCCCGGCCAGGCATCGCCCAGCGACGGCGAGGAGAGCGCCGCCCCCTCGTCCACTCCTTTCCCGCATAACCTCACGGTGATCGCGATTAATGATCTCTTCGCCGACGGCACGGACGTAAGCTGGCTTTGGGACGTCGACTTCGAAGTGCTCGGCGGACACGCGGGGCGTGTTCTTTGCACCGGGACCCGAGCCCACGATCTCGCCCTGCGCCTGAAGTACGCGGCGCTGGGTGACGTCGCGGTCGAGCCCCGGCTCGCGTCAGCCGTGGCTGCCGCCGTGGCGGAAGCTACGATGGGTGATCGGGTGCTGCTCTTCGCCACGTATACGGCCATGCTCGAGGTTCGGCGCGAGCTTGAGCGGCTCGGCCACGTCGCTCCCTTCTGGGAAGACTAGTGGACCTCCGCCTCGTCTACCTGTACGGGGACCTCATGAACCTGTATGGCGACCGCGGGAACATCCTCGCCCTGCAGCAGCGGTGCGCATGGCGAGGGATCCGCCTGCAGGTCGAGAACGTGACGATCGGTGACCGCTTCGACCCGGCAGCCACTCAGCTCCTCTTCTTCGGCGGCGGTCAGGACGCCGAACAGGCCGCGATCAGCCGCGACCTCGCCGTCCGCACGGGCGAGGCCGTCGAGGAAGCGATTCAGGATGGCGCGGCGCTCCTCGCCGTCTGTGGCGGATACCAGCTGCTGGGACGGTCCTTCCGAACGGCTGAGGGGGTGGAGATTCCCGGCACCGGCCTCTTCGACGCGTATACGATCGCCGGATCGCGGCGATGCGTGGGAGACGTCGTGGCCGAGGCAACGCTCGACGGCGACCGTTTTCCGCTCGTTGGTTTCGAGAACCACAGCGGGAAGACGTACCTGATGCCCGGTGGATCGACCGCACCAGCGACGGATCAGGCGGGCCCTCGCCGGACCGTTCCCCTCGCGCGCGTCATCGTGGGAAGCGGGAACAACGGCGAGGACGCGACCGAAGGGGCGCGATACCTGGGAGCGATCGGCACCTATCTGCATGGTCCCATCCTGCCCAAGAACCCATGGCTTGCCGACTGGCTCATCCTGACCGGCCTCCGCAGGCTGATCGGGCCCGAGGCGACACTGGCCCCGCTGGACGACCAGCTCGAATCGGCCGCGAGGGACGCTTTCACCGAACGCGCACGACGACGGCGCCATACGCGCACCAGCATTCGATGACCACGGGCGACACGCCACCTGCGCCAGGGCAGTTAGAGGCAACGCCGAGGGCAGGTCGGCGTGTAGAGGACAGGACTGGCTCGCTGCCCGGCGAACGTCGCGCGGCCGACGGGTCGTTGCAGCGCTTGATGGGCGCGGCGGTGATCGTGATGAGCGGCTTCGTGGCGAGCAAGCTCCTCGGCCTCGTGCGAAACATCGTCATCAGCCACCAGTACGGCGCCTCGCGCGACTACGAGATGTTTCTCGCCGCGATCAGCGTTCCCGACACGGTGTTCCAGGTGCTCGCCGGCGGCGCGGTGAGCGCCGCGTTCATACCCGTATTTGCCACGTATCTATCCCAGAGCGATCGTGAGCGGGCGTGGCGCCTCGCAAGCGCCCTGGTCAACGTCGCTTTGATCACGCTGGGGTGCGTCTCCGCGCTGCTCGCCCTAGCCGCCCCGGCCATCATGGGCATTCTCGTGGCCGGCTGGCCACCCGAGAACCAGGCGCGCGCGGCGACGCTCACCCGCATCATGCTCGTGACCCCTGCCGTCTTCGCCGCCAGCGCGCTCCTCACCAGCGCGCTGAATGCCGTGCACCGCTTTGCGCTGGCCGCGGCGGCGCCCCTGGCCTACAACCTTTCGCTCATCTGCAGCGCGCTCCTGTTCCGCTCCCTCGGCGCCGAAGCGCTCGCGCTCGGCGCGGTCGTCGGCGCGTTTCTCCACCTGGGCGTGCAGGTCCCGGGTGCCCTCCGGGTCGGCATGCGCTACTCGCTGACGCTCGGACTCGACCTCCAGGGGACGCGGGACGTGATTCGCCTGATGCTCCCCAGGGTCATTGGGCTCGGCGTGAGCCAAGTGAACCAGCTCATCAACGTCGCGCTGGCCTCCTTTCTGGTCGTCGGAAGCATCGCCTACCTCAATTACGCCTGGCTGATCCTGATGGTGCCGCTGGGCATCTTTGCGATGGGTCTTTCGACGGCCCTCTTTCCGACCCTGGCGCGGCAGAGCGCCGAGGCGCGCGCGGACGAGGAGCGCGCGACCTTCCTCTTTGGGCTCCGACTCATTCTCTACACCACCATACCCGCCGCCATCGGGCTCATCGTCCTCGGCCGCCCGATCGTGAGCCTGCTCCTCCAGCGCGGCGCCTTCACCGGCGCGGACGCAGCCGCCACCGCGATGGCGCTCGGCTGGTACGCCATCGGACTGCCAGGGCACTCGATGATCGAGATCGTCGATCGCGTCTTCTACGCCGAGCGCAATACCGCCACGCCGGTGCGCGTGGCGGCTGGGGCCGTGCTGCTGAATGTCGCACTGAGCCTTGTGCTGATGCGGACCGGCCTCTCGTTCGGCGGGCTCGCGCTGGCGAATTCCATCGCCGCGCTCGCCGAGGCGACGACGCTCACCCTCCTCCTTCAAAGGACCCTGGGCTGGGTCTATCCCGTGGAGCTGCTCGATTTCGGGTGGCGCATTGGGCTGTCCGCGATCGCGATGGGCGTCACGGCGATGTTGCTCCAGGGAATCGCGGGACAGGCGGGCGGCGCCTATCAATGGATTGGTCAGCTGGCCCTCGTCGTCGGCGTCACCGGCGCATCGGGCGTTACCTACGTGGCCGTCGCTCACCTTCTGGGGGTCCGGGACGCCCGCATGGTGGCCCGGCTCCTGCGTGGCCGGTAACGAGCGCCAGGAGGCCTGCACAGATGGCCTCACGTGTCGATTGGTATACTGCGGCCCGCGCACTACCGTTTCAGGAGGGTCGAGTGCACAGAATCGCTGTGTTTCTCGGGATCCCGCTGGCCGCGGTCGGCCTGGCGCTCGCGGGGATCGCAACAGCAACGGAGTCGACGACCCTGGCTCAGGCTGGGCAGCCCCTGACGATCGTCACCGGCCAGGGTCAGGGCCCGATCGCGGAAGAGGACTTCATCGGCGACCCCGCCCTTGGCGGCAATACCGTGCGGGTCACGACCGGATCGACCGTGATCTGGAAGGTCATGTCTGACGAGATCCACACGGTTACCTTCCCGGGCGATGGTCCGATCCCAGACGTATTTATTCCCCAAGAGGATCCCAGCTTGCCCGGCATGTTCAACCCGCAGATCGTGTTCCCCACCGTCCCCGATGGGCCGTGGGACGGGAGGTCCTTCATCCATGTCGAGCTGCCCACGGACGGGCCCCAGCTCGCGGTCACATTCGCGCGACCGGGCACCTATGATTTCCTCTGCCTCTTCCACGTAAACATGAAGGGACGAGTCCAAGTCGTTCCGCCCGGATCGGCGGGGATCACCACTCAGGCGGCTCTCGATGCGCAGGCGACTGCCATCGACGCGATTCGCCAGACCCAGGCGGCGGAGATTCTGGCGGAGCGCGGAAGCGCGACGCGAATCGAGGGTGGCCGAGGAACCGACCTGTGGTTCGTCCGCGCTGGGACGGATACACGCAACGGCAACCTCGACATCCAGGCGTTTCTCCCGGGCGATCTCACCATCTCGCAAGGGGACACCGTCGTCTGGTACGTCGATCACCTACAGCCGCATACGGTGACGTTCCGGCCGACGGACGGCTCATCCGTCGATCTGTTCGTCCTCCAGTTTCCGGATGGGACCGTGCTCTCGCCCCCCGCTCCGGGACAGCCACTGCCACCGGAGGTGCTCGCGGCGATGCACGATCCGGACTCGGCGCCCCGAGTCGTGTTTGGTCCGGGCGCGGAGAGAACGACCAATCCGATCTACGATGGTCGCAGCCTGTACAGCTCCGGCATCATCGGAGAGCACCCACGGATCACGGTGCCCCTCGACAAGGTCTGGGCGCTCACGTTCAACACGCCAGGCACCTTCAGCTACAGCTGTCTGCTCCACGAGGATCTCGGAATGAAGGGGACCATCACTGTCCAGAGCCGCTGACCGGGTTGCCCAGGGCCCCGACTCACAAGGCGCCCCTCGCCTCATTGGTTCGGGCATTTCCTCGCTGCACCCTGGGTTGTGGCCGCCGCGGGCACGTTCGGTGGCAGCGCTCCTCTCGTCGCTCGCATGCCTGGCGATCGGGGCCGCTTGCTCGGGCCCTTCCTATCCGGCATATCCATCATCGGGGGCGTTGGGCGCGCGCGACGCCGGGGCCGAACTCGGCACCTGGGACCAGACCGTCGCGTCGGCGAAGCAAGAGGGCAAAATCATGATTCTTGGTCCGCGAAGCGCCACCCTCCGGTCCGCGCTCAGCGATGGGTTTCACCGCCGATACCCAGAGATCGCTCTCGATTATCGTCCGGTCGACCCAGCGGACCTCCGTCGATGGGCACAGTCCTCAGAGCCGCGGGGAGATCTCGTCGTCGCGCCACCGGGCGCCATCGTGCGCGCGCTGCTCGCAGCCCGCGCCGCCGATCCCATCGGTCCGTATCTCACGGGGCCCAACGCCAGTAGCCGCGATGAGGCTTCGGATGAAAACGTCGACACGGGGTGCCTCGTGTTCGCGTCGGCGGCGAAGGCGCCGATCGCCTACAATCCGGCCCTGGCGCCCCCGGGAGAAATCCACTCGTGGCGTCAGCTTCTGGATGCGCGGTGGAGAGGGCTGGTCGGATTCGTGGACCCTCGACGCAACGAAGAGGCGCGCTTGACCGCGGCGTTCCTGGCTCGCACCGGTGGGCTTGGCCCAGATTTCTTGCGCGAGCTGTTTGCCACGGGCGCTTCCCTTGTCATGAGTCCGTCCGAGGCGATGCAGGAGCTGGAACAGGGCGCGCTCGCCGTGGCGATTGGCGTCGACGATCAGCTGGTCGCCGATGCGCGAGCCAAGGGCGGACAGATCGATGTTCTCCCGCCCGATGCATTCGATGAGAATAGCTACGTAACCGCTGGACCGAGCGCTGTGTCCGTGCTGACGCACGCCCCCCATCCCGAGGCTGTGCGAGTGTATCTGGACTATCTTCTCTCACCCGATGCTCAGATCACCTGGGAGAGCGCGTCAGGCTTCGCCCGTACTCAGTCGGATCCCGAGCCTGACGCGATGGAGGCGCCGAGGCCCGCCCCGAGCGCCGATGTCGAGCCGCGGTGCGTGGCTGGTGACGTCGACGAGGAAGCCCAGCTGGATTCGCTCATCCGGAGCGTGCTGGCATGATGGATCTCTCGACGCTACAGGTGGCCGCGCTGGACGACTCGGCGATGGCCGCGGCACGGGCCCGCCTCGACCAGCTCACCAAGCCGCCCGGGAGCCTCGGCCGCCTCGAGGCCCTGGCCGTCAAGCTCGCCGGGATCACCGGACGCGCGCGCCCCCGAATGGCGCGCAAAGCGGTCATCGTGCTGGTCGGTGATCACGGAGTCGCAGCGGAAGGCGTGTCGGCGTATCCATCCGCGGTGACACCGCAAATGGTCCGCAACTTCCTGACCGGCGGTGCCGCCATCAACGTGCTGGCCCGCCGCGCGGGAGCGCGCGTCATGGTGGCGGATCTCGGGGTCGCCGCGGAGCTTCCATCCCATTCCGCGTTGATCCAGAGGAAGATCGGCCTCGGCACGCGTAACATGGCTGTCGGGCCGGCGATGGATCGGGCAGAAGCGATGGAGGCGATCGCCGCAGGCGCCGACATCTTTCAGTCCGCATTCGACGATGGCGTGGACCTCGTCGCCACGGGAGAAATGGGCATCGGGAACACGACCGCGGCGAGCGCGATCGTCGCGGCGATCACGGGCCGCCCGGTCCAGGACGTGACTGGTCGGGGGACCGGGCTCGACGAAGAGGGCTGGCGACGAAAGGTCGCGGTGATTCAGCGAGCGCTCGAGGTGAACCGCCCTGACCCGTCAGACCCGATCGACGTCCTGTCCAAAGTCGGCGGCTTCGAGATCGCCGGTCTCGTGGGCGTGGTCGGACAAGCCGCGCTTCGGCGCGTGCCGGTGGTCATCGACGGGTTCATCTCCGGCGCCGCGGCCTTGATTGCGACGGAGCTGCTACCTCGCTCCCGCGACTACCTCATCGCAGCGCACAACTCCGTCGAGATCGGCCACCGAGTCCTGCTGGAACGCATGGAGCTGACGCCGCTCCTCAACCTCGACCTACGGCTGGGCGAGGGCACGGGGGCGGCCATCGCGATGCATCTGGTCGACGACGCGGTGGCCATCCTCGATGAGATGGCGACGTTTGCCGATGCCGGCGTGTCCGGGCCGATCGAGGATGATCACACCTTCTGATAGATGCGGGCTCCGGCCTCGCGAAACTCGCGCGCCTTCTCCTCGAGCCCCGCGGCGATGGCCTGCTCCTCCTCAATCCCCCTGGTGCGCGCGTACTCCCGCACGTCCTGGGTGATGCGCATGCTGCAGAAGTGCGGCCCACACATCGAGCAGAAATGCGCCACCTTCGCCGGCTCAGCGGGCAGTGTCTCATCGTGGAACGCGTAGGCCGTGTCGGGGTCGAGGGCCAGGTTGAATTGATCCTTCCACCGGAACTCGAACCGCGCCTTCGAGAGCGCGTCGTCGCGCAGATGCGCGCCCGGGTGGCCCTTGGCAAGATCGGCGGCGTGGGCAGCGATCTTGTAGGCGATCACGCCATCCTTCACGTCCTTGCGATTTGGCAGGCCGAGATGCTCCTTCGGGGTCACGTAGCAGAGGAGCGCTGTTCCGAACCAGCCGATCATCGCGGCGCCGATGGCGGAGGTGATGTGGTCGTAGCCCGGCGCGATATCGGTCACCAACGGACCGAGGGTGTAGAAGGGCGCCTCGTGGCATACGTCGAGCTGGCGGTCCATGTTCTCCTTGATCTTGTGCATCGGCACGTGGCCGGGCCCCTCGATCATCACCTGGACGTCATGCTTCCACGCGATCTCGGTCAGCTCCCCCAGCGTATCCAGCTCGGCGAACTGGGCCGCGTCGTTCGCGTCCGCCGTGGAGCCGGGGCGTAGGCCATCGCCCAGAGAGAATGAGACATCGTAGGCGCGCATGATGGCGCAGATCTCTTCGAAGTTGGTGTAGAGGAAGTTCTCCTTATGGTGGGCTAGACACCACGCCGCCAAGATCGAGCCTCCACGAGACACGATGCCCGTTACCCGATTCGCGGTCAGTGGGATGAAAGGAAGCCGCACCCCGGCGTGGATTGTGAAGTAGTCCACCCCCTGCTCACACTGCTCGATGAGCGTGTCGCGGAACACCTCCCAACTCAGCTCTTCGACCTTGCCATTGACCTTCTCGAGCGCCTGGTAGATGGGAACCGTGCCGATGGGGACGGGCGAGTTCCGAATGATCCACTCGCGCGTCGTGTGAATGTTCTTGCCGGTGGAGAGATCCATCACTGTGTCGGCGCCCCAGTGGGTCGCCCAGCACATCTTCTCCACCTCCTCCTCGATGGAGGAGGCCACCGCCGAATTCCCGATGTTGGCATTGATCTTCACCAGGAAATTTCGGCCGATGATCATCGGCTCGGTTTCCGGATGGTTCACGTTGGCCGGAATGATGGCGCGGCCCCGGGCGACCTCGTCGCGCACGAACTCGGGGTCTACGTTCTCGCGGATGGCGATGAACTGCATCTCCGGGGTGATGATGCCCCGGCGCGCATACGCGAGCTGGGTGGGAGCCGCGCCGTCCTTCCCGCGAAGCACCGGACGTTTGAGGCCGGGAAAGACGGCCATATTGGCCCGGGCATCCCCGTTGCGCATGCCATCGTCCCGAGGCTGGACCTCTCGGCCCGCATATTCCTCGACGTCGCCCCTTTCGAGAATCCACGATCGCCGAAGGGCCGGAAGGCCGCGCCGCACATCCGTTTCGACCTCGGGGTCGGTATACGGGCCGCTCGTGTCGTAGACCCGGACGGGCGCATTCGGCTCGTCACCGTAACGCCCGGTCGTTGGGTCGAGGGTGACCTCGCGCATCGGGACACGAATGTCGGGCCGCGATCCGGAGACATAGACCTTCCGACTGGCGGGAAATGACTGGGTCACCGATTCGGAAACCTCGACGGCCATGGCGCTCCTTCCTTTCCATCCACAAAAATGACCGCCCCCAGCCGAAAGGCCGACCGGAGCGGTCACCGTCCTTCGGCCGCATTCCCTACGCTCGTCTTCCGCGCCGCGTTGCCGAAACAACCGTGCGGCTTGCCGAGATCAGGTTCGAGGGGTTGGTGGGCCTGACCCCACCTCTCAGCTGCACGCTCCCCCTGCGAGCCGGTCAAATATGTGGTTGTGCCTGCGTTACGCGAACTATAGCATCTGGCCGACGCGCGCACCCGCTTCGCGGCCCCGCTCGTCCCAGTCGCCCCGTTGATCTCGGATACATAACACCGACGCGAGGATAGTTGACAGCGCGCCAAGAGGGCGCATACCATCTGGCCAGCGCACAATGGGAAATGCAGACTTGGTCGGCTCCAGATGTCCGCGCGCCCCGCTTCGCCGCGCGGTGCCGTTCAGTGCCCTCGTTCTGTCGTGGCTCCTCTTGTTGGCTTGCGAGGCCGACCGAGCAAATCTCTCCGCGGCCCCGATCACGAAGAGCAACGCCGCGACCGCCAACGCGTCCCCGGGCGTCGAAGGTGAGCTCCGCGTATATGCCGCCGCGTCGCTGACCGACGCCTTCACAGAAATCGGTCGCGACTTCGAAGCGCAGAACCCGGGCGCCCATGTGGTATTCAACTTCGGTCCCTCGTCCGGCCTACGCACCCAGATCGAAAACGGCGCCGCCGCGGACGTATTCGCCTCCGCGGACGACGTCCAGATGGCGAGCGCCGTGAAGTCGGGCATCGTGGCGGGCGAGCCTCAGCCCTTTGCCCGCAACTCGCTCGCCGTCGTCCTGCCCGCCGACAATCCCGGGAAGATCGACTCGCTCCATGATCTTGGACGCCCCGGGGTGCGCCTCGTCGCGACCAACCCGCAGGTACCGGTGGGCGCGTACACCCTCCAGGTGCTCGACAAGCTCAGCAGAGATCCGACTTACGGCCCCGAGTTCTCGAAAAACGCCGTCGCTAACATCCGTTCCCACGAAGAGGACGTGCGCTCGCTTCTGGCGAAGGTGACGCTGGGCGAGGCGGATGCCGGGGTTGTATACACTTCCGATATCACGCCCCAGGTTGCGTCCCAGGTGAAGGTCATTGCGATCCCCCCTGCCGACAACGTCACGGCCACCTATCCCATCGCGGTGGTCCAGGGATCTCACCGGCCGGACGTTGCGCAGCGCTTCGTCGAATCCGTGCTCTCGGACGACGGACAGAAGACGCTGGCTCGCTGGGGTCTGCAGCCGGTCCAGTAGGGCGAGCGCGTGACGGCGGTCACCGTTCCCGCGTCCCCTCGCGTGGAAGCGATGGCCGCGCGCAGACTCTGGGCGCAGCGCGGAACCCTCCTCGTCCTGCTCTACAGCGCGATCCTGATGCTCTTCCTGATCGTTCCACTCCTGGTGGTGCTCTGGCGCACGGCCTCCAGTGGCCAACTGGGCCCCTATCTGGCGAACGACGTCGTGGTGAGCGCCCTTCGCTTGAGCATCCTCACCACGACCATTGCCCTCACATCCTCGGTCGTTTTTGGAACCCCGCTCGCGTACCTCCTCGCCCGCGGGCGATTCCCAGGGCGAGGCGTGATCGACACACTCGTCGACCTCCCCATGGTGCTTCCGCCGGCCGTGGCTGGCGTGGCGCTGCTCCTGACCTTCGGCCGGCGCGGTCTGCTTGGCGGGTGGCTCGGAGCACTCGGCATCGAAGTCGGCTTCACCACCGCCGCGGTCGTTCTGGCCGAGGTATTCGTGGCGGCTCCCTTTTACGTGCGCGCCGCCAAGACTGGCTTCGAGGGTGTCGATCGGGAGCTGGAGTACGTGTCGGGCAGCCTCGGCGCGTCTTCCCTGCGGACGTTTCTCCGGGTCACCGTGCCCCTCGCCATGCCAGCGCTGCTCGGCGGCGCGGTCATGACGTGGGCGCGCGCCCTCGGCGAGTTTGGCGCGACCATCATGTTCGCGGGCAATTTCCCCGGCACCACCCAGACCATGCCCCTGGCCATCTACGTCGCCATGGAGCGCGACCTGCCCGCCGCGCTGGTCCTCGCCAGCATCCTCATCGTCGCCTCCTTCGTCGTCCTGCTGGGATTCAAGACGCTCGCTCGCGCGCGCGTGTCGGCCGTTCCATGACCACGACCGGAGCGCGCGCGCCGTGTTAGAGGTGGCAATTGAAAAGCGCCTCCGCGACTTCGAGCTACGGACCGCCTTTTCGGCGGACGACGAGCTTATCGTCCTCTTCGGCCCATCAGGCGCTGGTAAGTCCGTCACCGTGAGATCGATCGCCGGCATCATTACCCCGGATGCCGGCTCGATCAAGATCGACGGTCGGCCCGTCTTCGACGCCTCGCGCGGAATAGACGTCCCGATTCAAAAGCGGCACGTTGGCTATGTCCCACAACACTACGGGCTCTTCCCACACTTGAGCGTCGGGGAGAACGTCGCATATGGGCTCGCAGGGATCCCGGCAGACCGTGCTCGGGCGCGCGTCAGCGACATGCTCGGGCGCCTCGATCTCGCCGGGTACGAGCGTCGGCGCCCGCGCGAGCTCTCCGGGGGACAGCAGCAGCGCGTAGCCCTGGCGCGCGCACTGATCACCGAGCCGCGCGTCCTGCTCCTCGACGAGCCCTTTTCCGCCCTTGATTCGATGCTCCGGGCACGGCTCCGCAGGGACCTGCTAACGATCCACCGACAGTTTCCGGTTACGACGATCTTTATCAGCCACGATCTCGGCGAGGCGTACACCCTGGCCGACAAGATCGCCGTCTATGATCGCGGCTCCGTCCTCCAGGTGGGGAGCCGCGATGACATCTTCCGCCGCCCGGCCTCCGGCCGCGTGGCTCGGCTGACCGGCGCGTCCAACGTCTTCCCAGCACGCCTCGTCGCGCGAGCCGAGCCGCACGGGCGCGGAGTAGCCTGCGATGAGCCCGAGCGCGGGCACGGTCTTCGCGTGCAGCTCGCCGGAACGGACAGCATCCTGGCGGCGGAAGACCCCGGCGGCCTGCTCCAGGCCAGCGTGTCCATCTGCATTCGGCCGGAGGCGATCGTCGTTGAGGACCTATCTACCGCGGATCGTCCGAATCGCATTCGCGCGCGCGTGCTCGATCATGTGCCGGGGGCAACGAGCGTCACGCTCTTCTGCGAGGCATCGGCATCGCTCGCGGGCCAAGGGCGAATCGAATTTGAGGCGGTGATCCCGGCGGAACGCTTCCGCATTCTGAAGCTCGCGAACGGAGCCGAATGCGTCTTGCACCTCCCACCGGCGGACCTTTTCGTCCTTCCGGACGACGAATCGAATGGATGAGATAGCCCGAGCGCTGGCCGTGGCCACCGAGGCCGCGGTCGCCGCGGGGTCCTTGATCCGAGAGGACTTTCACCGGCCCGGGGGCGCGCGCGGACACGACGATCACGCTGAGGTCGACGAAGAAGCGGAAGTCTTGATCCGGGGGAAACTGCTCACAGCCTTTCCGGAGTGGGGCTATCGCGGCGAAGAGACCGGGAGCGCCAACCTTGACCCACCGCCACGCTTCATCTGGCTCGTTGACCCCAACGACGGCACACGGTCGTACCTCGAAGGCTACCGAGGGAACGCGGTCTCCATCGCCCTCCTGCGCGACCGAGAGCCAGTCCTCGGCGTCGTCTTTGCGCCGTGCGCGCCTGATGACGATGGTGACTTGATTGCCTGGGCCGAAGGGTGCGGCCCCGTCACCCGAAACGGCGCCCCCGTCGCCCCGCCCGCATGGCACGAGCGAATTCGCGACGGCGACTGCGTCCTGGTTTCGGTCGACGCCGACAACGACGCGCTGGTAAACAGCCGGATTCTTGCTCCGGGGCGCTATCGGATCATGCCCAGCATCGCCTATCGGCTCGCTCTCGCGGCGGTCGGCGACGCCGCGATCGGGACAGGACTGAAGGGCGCTGGCGACTGGGACTACGCGGGCGGCCAGGCGCTTCTTCGTGGAAACGGCGCCGACATGTTCGATCAGCACGGTGTTCCGGCGGTCTACACGGCGGAGGGCGAAAGCCATTGTCGCGGCTGCTTCGGTGGCGCGCAGGGCCCGATCCGGCAGCTCCTGTCGCGTCCCTGGCGCGAGATGCTGCCGCGCCGTCACCGCCACGACCCGACCGGCCTGATGCCGCCTTTCCCCACGCTTCCGCCCGGACGTCACGTGCGCGACGCCGCCTCCCTGCGACGCGCCCAGGGATGTCTCCTCGGACACTTCATCGGGGACGCGCTGGGAAGTCTGGTTGAATCCCCATCGGGGTCAACCGCGCCAGCCAGGCCCCCCGAGAGTCCGGTCGAGATGGGAGATGGCGGGCCGCTCCAAACCCTGGCTGGGCAACCGACGGACGTCTCCGAGCTTGCGCTGACCCTCGCTCACACCATCGATCGCGCCCGCCGGTACGACGACGAGCTGGCCGCGCGAGCGTACGCGTACTGGCTCCGGTCGCAACCATTTCGGATTGAAGGAGCCACCGCGACGGCGCTTCGTGCAGCGCCGAACATCAGCCTGCCACTCCTCGTGCGGTCGGCGGACGGCGGCTACCGCATCGCCGCGGCTCATCGAGATGGCAGCGTCGAGAGCGTCGCGGCGTCCGCCCGCGCGGCTGCCGACGCGGCCAGCACCGGGTTCGGATCGCTGACCCGCGCGAGCCCTCTGGGGATCTTCGGCCACGCCATGGAGCCGGACGACCTCGCGTCGATCGCGCGGGCGGATAGCGCCCTCACCCACCCAAACCCTATTTGTCAGGACGCATGCGCGGTGTACGTTGTTGCCATCGCTCACGCGATTTCGACCGGCGCGGCAGCACGCGACGTCTACCGTTTCGCGCTAGACTGGGCGGAAAGCGGGTGCCAAACGGCCGAGGTTCGCGGCGCCCTCCGGAACGCGGAGGTCGAGCAGCCATCTGGCCGCGCGATCACTCGAGCGAGCGCCCTAACAGCCCTGCAAATCGCCTTCCATCAGCTCCTTCACGCACCGGGCGCTCAGGAGGGGATCGAATCGGTCGTCCGGCTGCCGGGCCCGGCCAGCGCGCACGCGGCGGTGGCGGGCGCGCTCCTGGGCGCCGTACACGGTCGCGAGTCGCTCCCCGCCCGCTGGCGAGGTCTGGTGCTGACGTGTCGGCCCGTCGCTGGCGCGCCGGGCGTGAGGCGACCGCGCCCGGAGGTCTTCTGGCCGACGGGCGCGCTCGAGATGGGTGAGCGGCTCCTGTGGGTCGGAGCAGCGGACCTCGCGTGAGGCGCGCCCTCCTTGCCGTGGCCATTTTGGCCATCGCTGGAGCGGCCGCCTGGGGGCTTCTCGATTCGACTCGACGAGGCCAGACGATCGTTCGCGAGCTGCCACCGGCGGCGCGCGACGAGGCGTCCATCGGAGCCGCGACGGGCGCCTGGTATGAGCTGCTCTTCACGTCGCCGAGCTTCGCAGAGGGGCCGGCAGCGCGGCACAACTCCATCGAAAAGCGGCTCGTCGCCATGATGGACCAGGCAGAGCGAACCCTCGATGTCGCCGTCTACGAATTCGACCTACCATCGGTGGCCGACGCAATGGCCCGGTCCGCCCGCCGAGGGGTCCAGGTTCGCATGGTTACCGACAGCGACACGCTCAAAGACACGGGTCACGCTGCTACCCAGAAGGCCATCGAGACACTGCAATCGGCTGGCGTTCCCATCGTCGACGACAACCGTCGGCCAATCATGCACAACAAGTTCACCATCGCCGACGGCGAATGGGTGGAGACTGGCTCGTGGAACTACACGATGAGCGACACCTTCAGAAACAACAACGACGCCATCTTCGTGCACTCACGCGACCTGGCTGCCAACTTCGAAGCGGAGTTCGCGAAGATGTTCGACCAGCGGAAGTTCGGAACAGCCAAGTCCGCCGGCGTCCCGCACCCATCGCTCTCGATCGCGGGCGCCCACGTCGAGAACTATTTCTCTCCGGAGGACAAGCCCGCGACCCACGTGATTCGCTGGATAGGGAGCGCACGGCAACAGATCCATTTCATGGCGTTCTCCTTCACCCACGACGGCATCGGCGATGCCATGCTCGAGCGGGCCCGCGCGGGCGTGTCCGTCGGCGGCGTGTTCGAAGCGGAGGACTCAGAAACCCGGGCGTCCGAGTTTCCGCGCATGAAGGAGGCCGGACTCGACGTGCTGCAGGATGGCAACCCGTGGAGGATGCACCACAAGGTAATCATCATCGACGAACATGTGAGCCTCTTCGGGTCGTTCAACTTCTCGGCGAGCGCTAATCGGGCGAACGACGAGAACCTTCTGGTCGTCGACGATCCCGGGCTCGCCTCAGCCCTCGAAGCCGAGTATCAGCGCGTTCGAGCCACCGCAATCAGCCCCCCGTCGCGACGCGCGGGGTCTTGAGACACCCGGGCAAACGGTAAAATCGGATGCGATAACGCGAGATTGGCGCGAATACGCTCCGCGTTCCGTAGCATGCATGCACTGAGGTTGGGAATGAAGCGGTGGATGTACTCTGCGCTCATCGCCACCGCCACGTTGGTTGGATGCACGCAAAACGGGGCACTTTCGCCGGCGCAGCGATCGGCCACGCAGGCAAGCGGCGCGTCGCCAGGCTCCCGGGTCCTCACGGTCGGCATTGCGAATGAGCCGCCGAGCGTCGGTGCCGTCGCCCCCATCGCGGGGGGCTTCGGCTCGAGCTTCTCGTATCGACCGTTTAACGAACTGCTGGAGATCGTAGATGACCGCGGGATCGCGCACCCCGCGCTAGCGGAGGCGCTGCCAGTACTGAACACCGATACCTGGCAGGTCTTCCCGGATGGCACGATGCTGACGACGTACCGCTTGAAGCCGAACCTCACGTGGCACGACGGCGCCAAGCTGACAGCCGACGACTTTGTCTTTTCATATCACGTCCTGATGACGCCCGGCCTCGGATTCATCAACGGAAAATCGGCCCCGCTCAACCATATCGACGACGTGCAGGCGCCGGACGAACGAACCATCGTCATTCACTGGACGAGCCCGTTTCCGGGTGCGGACGTCCTTCAGCAGGGAGGATCGATCCTCGGCCTGCCGGCGCTCCCGCGCCACATCCTCGAGGGCGTGTACCGCGACGGCAGTCCGGATGCATTCGGCGCCCATCCATACTGGAACACCGCTTTCATCGGGACGGGTCCGTACAAGCTCGACCGTTGGGAATTCGGATCCTTTATCGACGCGTCGGCATTTGATGGCTACGTCTTTGGCCGCCCGAAGATTGACCATCTCAAGATCCTCTTTGTGGAAGATCCGAACGTGGCGCTCTCGTATCTGCGCGCGGGAACCATCCTCTTCGCCACCGATAGCGCCATCGACTTTCCCCAGGCTCTCGAGCTCAAGAAGGATTGGGGGCCAACCCATCGGGGCGTCTTCCAATACACGGCCCGATCGCTCCGGTCTATCGTGTTCCAGTTCCGACCCGAATACGTGAATCCAAAATCACTCCTCGACGTGAGAGTTCGTAAGGCAATTGCGTACGCCGTGGACAAACAGGCCATCAATGAAGCGCTTTTCGGCGGTGAAGGCCAGACGATCGACTCGATCTTCGACAACCGGGCCGATTTCTACCCTCAGATTGACGCCGTCATTACCAAGTATCCTCTGGACTTGCGTTCAAGCGAGCGGCTGATGAACGACGCAGGGTTCCGCAAAGGAACCGATGGCACATATTCCGGGCCTGACGGACGATTCGTCGCCGACTATCGCTCGGGGATTGGCGCCGAAGGCGACGCCGAGCGCGCGATTATCGGCAACACGCTGCGTCAAGCCGGCTTCGACGTCACAGAAACTCCTCAATCACAGGCGCAGTCGCGCGACGGCGAGGCGCGCGGCACGTTCCCGGGTATGTACGGTCAGTCCACCGGCGCCGGGGAGAGCAACCAAGTCGCGAGTCTCTCCACGGATCAGGTTGCCGGGCCGGCAAACCGCTGGACCGGCCGCAACCGGCAAGGCTGGTCCAACGCCCAGTTCGACGATCTTGCGCAACAGCTCGATACGACCCTCGACCGGAATCGGGGGAACCAGATCCGTGTCCAGATCGCCAAGCTCGTCAGCGAGGAAGTTCCCGAGATCATGATGTTCTGGAATCTCAATCCCGAAGTCTTCGTCTCCGACCTCGAAGGCCCCGTTCAGACGGCGCTCCTGGCAACCGGCGGTGCGAGCTGGAACATGTATCAATGGGAGCTGCGGTAGCCCTCGAGCCAATTGCGTGCCACCGTGAGGTTCAGCGAAGCTCCCACTCGTGGATGTTCCAACTGATGTTCCCCTCCGGCGGAGCAATGGCAATCCCCTTGAGCTCCGAAACGTACACCCATGGCTGGCCGCGGATCAGGAGCGAGATGGATTGCATGTCATCCGTCATGACGTGGACCATAGACGTCACCTGGGCCTCGCGCTCTTGAAAGTCCAGCGTCTGCGCGAACGCCGACGCTAGCCGATCGAAATCGGCGTTCGACCAGCCTGACCGGTTCGCGCCCGCCCATCGCGTATCCTGGGTGCCGATATTGGCGCTGGTAAACCCCAGCAGGGCGCTGCCACAACAGTTCTGGCTGTTGCTGAACGTCGCCGGGAAGGTGGCTCGCTTTTCGGGATTGCGCGCTTCAGACGCGGACAGCACGTTCTCCTGCACGTCGAAACCGGCTTGTCTCCATCCAGCGGCTAGGATCGACATCTCCGACTCGTTGTCGCTCCCCGCGTTCGTTTCGGTGAGCCAGCTCAAGCGACCGTCCGTTGGGCTCGCGTAGACGCCATCGGGACCTTTTCGAAACCCCGCTTGCTGCATGAGCTGGTCCGTCTGCTTCAGGTCGTACGGGTACTTCACCGCTCCCTTTTCGGCGGCAGGTCCCCAGATCGACTGCGGCGCGACGAGGCTGTCCGTGGGAGTGGCGAGGCCGTAGTACAGAGCATCGTTGAGCGCGTTCTTGTCGACCGTATGGGCCAACGCCTTCCGAACCGTTCGGTTGAGGAGCGCTTGCGGCTGCGCGATGTCGGCCCGATTCTGGAAGTGCACGGCGCGCCACTGGTTCGGATGAATGACGACGTTCCCCTTCCCTTGCGGGATCCAGTCCTGCTTCAGCACCTGGACTTCCGGCAGCCCCATGGACGTTCCGTCGGTCATGAGCACTTCGCCCGCGAGGATCCGCGACAGGACCGCGCGCTCATCGCTGCTAAAGTCCAGGCGGATTTTTCCGATTTTCGGTTTCCCCAGGATGTGCCTGTCGAACGCCTCGGCCTCGATGTAGGCGCCAGGCTCCCATTGCGTCAGGCGATAGGGACCCAGCCCCACGTATTCCCGCGTCCAGAACGGATCGGCGACGAAGGCATCCATCGCCCCGCTTCGGAACGAATCTTCGAGAATGTGGCGGGGAAGGGGCGGAAACTCCGTGTTGAGCCCGTCCGTAAACGACACATCGGGGTACGGCTCTTTCCAGTGGATCACGAGCGTGCGCGAGTCTTGCGCGACGACGTCTCGGATCGATCGGAACGGGGAAGCGCCCGATTGACCGAACTCTTTCGTCGAGTACACGTTCCACGCGAAGACGAAGTCGTCGGCATCCAAGGCCGCACCATCCTGCCAGACGACGTTTGGTTTGAACCGATAGGTCGTGGTCATCGTGCCGTCGGGACTGAGCTGCCAGTTATCCGAATTGAGCTGAGGAAGAGCATCGACGAGATATGGACGGACCTTGCCGTCACCATCAAGCAGACCAATGCTCGCGTTGAACATGCGGCTGGGGAGGTAGAGTCCGATCCCGGCCGTCTGCAGCGGCCGCGTCGTGATCGTCGGCGGCTCGACCCGAATCGCCACCACGAGCGTTCGCCCCGATGGCGCCGCGGGAGGCTGGCTCGCGCCCGAGCCGGAGGTGCCCGGGGCCGTGGAGGGCGCACATGCCACCAGCACAGCCATGACCACGGCGCACGCCAGGAGTCGATGCGCCAGGCCGGTCAAGTCCGTCGCCCTCCCGATCCGCGCTGCCAGCCGCGGAGTCGCGCCCTCCGAATGCGCTGTCGCGATGGCGCCCTGAGGTTGCATGCCGATAACCTTCCCTTCCCCCGCCGGGTAGCGCGGTACAATCGCAGAACGGTTCCAAGCAGCGTAGCGCGGAGCGAATCGTAGTGACAAGGGGCGATTGTGCGATGAGCGTAGCGACCAGCGCGTTCACCCGAGAGCCCTGGACCCGGTGAACACTCCCGCCGTCCAGGACGCCGCCGTGGCCGCACCCGCTGCCCGCGCCAACCAGAGGCTCGAACCGGCCGGTTCGCTGCCTGAGTCCCCATCGCTCCTTCGGCCGCTGCGGCACCGCAATTATCGCTTCTACTGGCTCGCGCAGTTTCCATCGGTTCTCGCCCAGAACATGCAGCAGGTGGCTCTGGCATGGCTGGTCCTCCAACTCACCAACTCTCCCCTGCTCCTCGGTGTCACGGGCCTCATGCAATCGGCTCCCCAAATCGCGCTGTCGTTCGTGGGAGGGGCCGTGGCAGACCGCATGGACCGGCTCCGCCTCCTCATGACCACCCAGGCGACCACCGCGCTCCTGTTTCTCGCCCTGTCCGTGCTCACCCTCACCGAGCGCGTGCAGGTCTGGGAGGTCATGCTGTGCGCGTTCCTTCTGGGGTGCGTTCGATCCTTCGATCAACCGAGCCGCCAGGCATTGATCCCCCTCGTCATCCCGCGCGAAGAGATCCCGAGCGCGGTGCCGCTTGGCAATACCGTGTGGCAGGGGACAAGACTCGTAGGCCCGGCGTTCGCAGGCATGCTGATCTACCTCATCGGCGTCGGTCACACGTTTCTGGTGGCGTGTATGGGGTTCGTCCTTGCGCTCGGCCTTTTCAGCCGCATACGCGTGGAGCAGCCGCCTGCACAAATGACCGACCGCGGACTCATCCGCAACATGCTGGATGGCATGAATTTTATTCGGACCAACCAGATCTTCTATGCGCTCATCGGCCTCACCTTCTTCAACAGCGTGTTCGGGATGTCGTACGTTCTGCTGCTGCCGATCTTTGCCCGCGACATCCTCAACGTCGGATCGCAGGGCTTCGGCTTGCTCGAGTCCGCGGCCGGCCTGGGTTCGCTCCTTGGGACGATCGGCGTGCTTTACCTGGCCCGGTGGGGGCGAAGCGGCATCCAGGCCCTGGCGGGCTCTGCCGTCTTCGGCGCGCTCCTCATCGGATTCGCGCTCTCACCCTCGTACGCCCTCTCGCTCGCTTTCCTCTTTCTGGGGGGCGCGGCGAATCAGATGTACATGACGACCATCAACACGAGCCTGCAGCTCAACCTGCCCGAGGATTTTCGGGGGCGGGTGATGGGCGTCTGGGGCCTCACGTGGAGCCTCATGCCCTTCGGCGGCACCATCGCCGGGGGCATCGCGGAAGTCTCCAGCCCCCAGATAGCCATCGCGCTCGGCGGCGCGCTCGTCGTCGGGCTCGCGCTATTTATTGCGGCTGCGCTTCCCGACGTCCGGGGCCTGCGTCAGGAAGTCCGATCTACGGAAGGCGCCCCACTGGGACGGGCGCCGCAATGATCCCGGCGATGTAGGCGCGCGTCACCATCCGCTCCACATCACGAATGCTTTTCACCGCGTCATCGCCCTTCGCGATCGCCGCGAGGACCGGCGCGAGCTGCGCGTCATCAAGCTTCTGGAGCGCGGCTCGGTGGCGCGCGACCTCCTCCAGCACGTCCTTCGGCGGCGTGCCGAACTCGTACGGGAGGAAGCGGTCGACGATCGCCTCGTCAACCAGGTCAATCCGATTCGTGGTCAGGACTACGGCCGTGCGCGACGTATCCAGCTCGTCGATCGCGTGGAAGAACACGCTGTTCTGGCTGAAGTGCCATTCTTTAGCGCCGCCCGAGCTGCGTGCGAGGAACAGGCTCTCCACATCGTCGAACAGGAGCACGGTCCGGCGTGTCGGGTCCTCCTCGTGCCGGTGGCCGTGGAACTCGCCCTCGCGCGCGTACTGGAAGAGCTTCCGAAGCTGCTCTTCGCTGTCTCCGTAACGTCCGCGGGCGATATCAGCGCCGTCCACGATCACCAGCACGACGTCGTCGCCGGCCAACTCGGGCGAGAACGGATCGTGGCCGTGGATGTGGGGCTCCTCGTGCACGTGATGGTGGCCGATGCCGTCCGCGTGCTCGTGGCCATGCGTTTCGGATACCTGGGCGATCTCGCCGGCGAACAAGTCTCCGCCGAAAATCCGTGCCAGCTCATACGTGAGGCGGCGCCCCATGGTCGTCTTGCCGATGCCGACGCCGCCGTAGAAGAGAAATCCTTTGAGCGCGCTGCGCGTGATGTCATTCCGCCACTGGTGAGCGACGATCGCCGTCGTCTCCGCCAACACGCGTCGGTATGGGGCGCCGACGATGTCGTTCGCGCTAACGGCGGTTCCATCGGCGCCGGGCTCGCCGAGGAACGGACCGAACTCCTGGAACAGCCTGGAAGGCCGATAGAGATTGACGTCCGAGTCTCGCATTGTCCGTCCGTCCCCCCTCAGGCTTCCACCGAATGTCGTTCCCAGAGCGATGGATCGCTGCCATCGAGGCGCGCCGGCTCCTCGTACATGGGAAGCGGATACAGACAGAAGCTCATCAGCTTGTACTGGCTCTCCCACATGTGCATCCGGATGATCACCGCAATGTTGTCTGGATCGGCGTTGAAGTGCTGGTGCCACGACCATTTCGATACCAGGGTGGCATCGCCCGCGGCCCACTCGTGGCGCTCGCCGTCGATGACGCTGTAGCCCTTGCCGTCGACGCAAAACAGCACCGCCTCACCCCCGTGGCGGTGCTTCGATTGCCAGCCACCTGGCGCTATCTGGAACATCACCATGCTCAGCCCGGTGCCATGGAAACCCTGGCTGATGTCGACGAGAAACGTGCTCCTCGTCCCCTTCTTGTTGAGAAGCAGCGTCTGCTCCTTGAAGTGAGTCACGAGCGTCCCCGTAGCCAAACGGCGCTCGTTCTCGGCGGCGGCGAGGATGGCGGCTTCGTATTCCCCCGATTTTCCCTCTACGGCTCGCGCAATCCGCTGCAGCTCGGTGTCCGGGAAGAAGGGACCGCGGGGCTCGGCCTGGCCGATGTCATCCATGCTGTCAAGGTGGAACAGATCGAAGAGCGGGGCGTCGCTGATGCTGACGAAGCGCGCCGGCGTGTTCCCAGTGTTGACCGTGTAGTGCCAGGTGTTGGTTGGAATGTACACCGCGTCCCACTTACCCCACGTTGCGCGCCGATCATTCACGACCGTGTACCCTTCGCCTTCGAGACAGAACAACTCGGCGCTGTGCGTGTGCCGATGGGTGCTCGTGCGAGCGCCCGGCTCGATCTCGATCATTCGCGTATCGATCACGCGGGACGGGCACTGGCCGCCCGGCCCGATGAGGGTGCCGTACGAGGCATTGCGCAGCGGGGAGTACGACATGCGCAGATTCCTTGCGTACGCCATGACCTTGCGATTTCGCTCCCAATCGTCGACGTCGGCCGCGCGCCGCTCCATCTGGATGTCGTAGTGAGTTTGAACCTCCCGCGCTCGCTCTCGCACCGATCGCTGCCTCCGCACAGAAATCTCAAGGCGCCGCGCCGCGCCCACTCATGCTCGCTTCCAAGTCTATCTCATCCCTCGACAGCGGCGCAGTGCGCACTCGGAAACTCCGGAGCGCGCCCTGCGTCCCCGCACAAGAAGCCATTGACCGGTCCGTCGCCGCTGAACTATGCTTGCGGCATGCACGAAGCTGAGCGGCGCGCGCAGACCAAGGACGACATTCGTGACCCCCGCCGACGCCGCTCGACCCATTCCATCGCAACTCGCGGGTCGTGCTGAAGCAGGACCGAACGCCGCCGCATCGAGTGCGCCAGCCAGTATGGGCTGTAGCCGCGCTCCCGCACTTCGGCTCCCCGACCACGGATCCTTGGCCGTCCGCGCCATGTGCGTAGCCGGAGCGCGCGGGCGGTGAGCATCGAATCGCGGAATCCGGCCCCGGCGTCTCCGGGTGATGCGCCACCGGGTCGCACACCGGTTGCCGCTTTGCGCCACCGGGACTTTCGCACGTACTGGACCGGATCCGTCATCTCGAGTATCGGAAGTCAGTTCACCTCGGTCGCCATCGCCTGGCAGATCTACGAGATTACGAACTCGCCCCTTCAGCTCGGGCTTATCGGTCTCGCCCGAGGTGGACCGACGCTGGTGCTGCTGCTCTTCGGCGGACTGCTGGCCGACGCCATCAACCGCCGCAAGCTGATGATGCTGACCCAAATCGGTCAGATGTGCGTTTCCGCCAGCCTCGTCCTCTGCACCTTTGCCGGCGTGATCTCGCCCCCCGTGCTGTACGGGGCAAGCGTGCTGCTCGCGCTGTTCGGATCATTCGAGAACCCGGCTCGGCAGGCGATGGTCCCGAATCTCGTGCCCCGTCACGAGCTGACGAATGCCCTGGCGCTGAACAGCTCCCAGCGCCAGGTGGCGACCATCGTCGGTCCGTCGCTCGCCGGCCTGGTCCTGGCAGCCGCCGGCCCGGTCCTGTGTTACGCGGTCGATGCAAGCTCGTGGCTCGCCATGCTGGCTGCGCTCCTCATCATGCGGCCGACGGCCCAGATCGCTGCGGGACGGCGCGCGGTATCGCTCCAGTCGTTGCGCCAGGGTCTCGCCTTTGTGTGGGCTCACCCCGTGATCCTCTCGCTCATGGCGCTCGATTTCGGGCAGAACTTCTTCGGCAACTCCCGGGCGCTCCTGCCCATTTACGCGCGCGACATCCTGGAAGTCGGTCCGCAAGGGCTCGGGCTCCTCTACACGGCGACCTCGTTCGGTGCGCTCGGGATGGCGGCGTTTATCAGTGTTCGGCCGCAGGTGCGCCGGGCGGGGATGTGCGTCCTTGCCAGCGTCGCCGTCTACGGCGTTTTCATGGCGCTCTTCGCCATTTCGCACACGTTCTGGCTCTCGTTCCTCATGCTCGCCGGGGCAGGGGCGTCCAACTCGTTGAGCAACGTACTCCGGGGGACCATCAACCAGCTCATCACACCGGACGAGCTGCGCGGGCGTGTCACCAGCGTGAACAGCATGTTCACCAACACCGGCCCGCAGCTTGGACAATTCGAGGCGGGGACGCTGGCATCCGTCGTGGGCGCGGAGGGGGCGACCCTGGCGGGAGGCCTCTTCGTGGGCGCCCTCGCCGTGGGGCTGGCGACCGGGACCGTATCGGTCCGTCGCTTTGAAATCGGGGCCGTCCATCGTGCGGACGCGACCCCCGCGCCTGACCGAGCAGTGCGCGTCGAACGTACCGGCTCGGGAGTCCGCTAAGCCCCTACGAGAGGCTCGCCGCGATTCGGCTCAGGAGCGCGCCGATGGCTGCATCGAACCGGTCGATGGCCATGATGACGATAGTGGCGACGCCGGCGAGGACGAGGGCGTACTCCATCATCCCCTGCCCCGGTTTCCGCGCGCGAAGGGCTCGCTGGCGGCGCGGCGCAAAACGCTCAATGAGCCCCGTCTTCATCACTCCGCGCCAAATTCCGCGGGCATCCTCTGCCCCGACTGCCTATCGGCGCTGAAATCTTAACAGTCGGTAATGATTATGTAACGAACAACGCCATTACAGAGACGACACGCTTACGCGGCCGCTCCGCTCGCCGCGAACCCTTGGGGAACCGCCCGCTGATCGCGAATGAGGAGGGCGAGACTTGCGCCGACGACGCAGACGAGCGCGCCGGCGAAGAATGCGACCTGGTAATCGCCGAGCCACACGCGCACGGCCCCCGCGGCAAGTGCGGATGTCGCGGCGCCAACCTGATGGGAGAAGAAGATCCATCCATAGATGGTTCCGATGGACCGCTTGCCAAACAACTGCGACGACAGCATCGTCGTCGCCGGAACTGTCGTGTACCAGTCGAGCCCGAACAGGATCGCAAAGATAAAGAGCCCGGGAAACCAGGTGACAAACGGGAGAACCATGAGCGCGATACCGCGAAATCCGTAGTAGGCGGCCAGAAGCCGCCGCGGATCCACACGGTCGGTGAGCCAGCCCGAGCCCAGGGTGCCCACGAAGTTGAGCCCTCCCATGAGCCCCACGGCCGCTGCCGCGGTGACTTCTGGAATCCCGTGGTCGATAGCGTGCGGAATGAGGTGCGTTCCGACGAGTCCGTTCGACGTCGCCCCGCACACGAAGAAGCTCCCGGTGAGAAGCCAGAAATCGACCGATTGGATCGCTTTCGACAGCGGAACAGCCGGCGCCGCTGCCTGCTGCTCACGACCAGCGCCTGACGATGTGGAATTCGCTGCGCCATACGCCTGGACGCCAACTTCGGCCGGCTCGTCCCGCATGAAGAGGGCCACGGGAACGAGCGTCAGAGCCGCCGCAAGCGCTAGCGTGATGCTCGCGCCGCGCCAGCCAACGCCCACGACCAGCATCATGAGGAGCGGGACGAAGACGACCTGGCCCGTCGACGTCGCCGTGCCGAGCAATCCGATCACGAGTCCACGTCGGCGCACGAACCACCGGCTCGCAACCGTCGCGGCCAGGACCGAGCTCCCGCCCGCCGCCAGTCCGATGACCAGCCCCCACAGTACCGTGAGCTGCCAGAGCGCATTCATGCCGATGGTGGCTGCGACGGCCGCGCCCAGCACCAGAAGGTTCGCCGTTACCACCTTCCGAGGACCAAAGCGATCGATGAGGCGCCCAGAGACCGGTGCACCGAGACCGTAGAGCAGCAGGTTCACGGAGATCGCGCCCGCGATGGCCGCGCGGTTCCACCCAAATTCGGCCTCGAACGGGTGGATGAACACGGACGGCGCAGCGCGGATACCCGCGGATACGAAGGCCGCGCTGAATGCGAGCGCCGCGACGAGCCAGCCATAGTAGAAGGGAATGAGGAGCCGTGGGGCGCGAAGAGAAGCCGAGGGACTCGCTCTCACTGGTGAATAGCTTGGAAGGCAGACTCCGCCATGACCTCGACGACGGAGCGGCCGTCGCGCACGGCCTGAACCATCGCGGCCTCGCGCTCGACGATGCGCTCTGCCGCCTCGATCACTTCTTCCGCGCGCTCGGCTGGGATGAAGACCACGCCGCTCCCGTCCGCGATAACGAGGTCGCCCGGGCGGACCTGGACGCCGCCGCACTGGACCAGCGTGTTGAACGCCTCCTGAATGATTCGCCCCCGCGCTGTCACTGGTACACCGGCCCGCGCGTAGACCGGAAATCCAATCTCTCGACTGCCATCAACGTCGCGGCAGGCGCCATCGATGATCACACCACGGACGCCCTTCACCTGCGCGGCGTTGGAAAGGATGTCGCCCCAGCTCGATACGTCCGTCCGGCCAGCGTTGTCGACGACGATCACATCGCCCGGCTCGGCCGCCTCCACGGCAGGCGTGGCGAGGTGATGTTCCGGGCGGGTCAAACCGGCCGGCACGATCTTGACGGTCACCGCTCTGCCGACGATTTTGGGACAGGCCCACACGGGGCGAATGCCGATCACGGCGCCTCGGAGCCCGAGGTGGTCCAGCGCGTCCGACACGGCGCACGTGTCAACCCGCTCGAGGCGGGCGAGGAGTTCTGTGTGCGATGCCATGCTGACAACTCCTTAGCGACGGAGGAGCGCTAACGTCCACTCCGTTGAAGCTGGTGGTATCCGTATTTCACGCGCGCCTCGCGCAGCGACGTCCCCGACAGTGCCTCTTCGACGATGTGGTCCTCCAGCTCGGCGATCTCCAAGGCGACTTCGAGCACTTTTTCCGCGTGCTCCTGCTGCACGACCAGCACGCCATCGTCGTCCCCGATCACGACGTCTCCGGGCCGCACGCGCACGTCGCCCAAGGTGACCGGCACATTCATGCCCGACACCTCGACGCGGTCTTTCCCGGTGCGCATGAATCGCCCGCAGCTGTAGATGGGATAGCGGACGTCGAGCGCGCGATACACGTCGCGGCACACTCCGTGGATCACCGTCCCAGCCACGCCGCGCGCGTGGGCCACGGCTGTCAGGATGTCGCCCCAAACCGTGCAGTCACGTCGGCCGCTGTTGTCGAGGACGACCACCTGCCCGGGCTCCACGTCGTCGATGTAGTCGCCGACCGTCCCCGGGGGCGAGCCGGCCGGCACGTACTGAATCGTGTATGCGCGGCCAATCATGCGCTGCCCATTTTGTAGGGGGCTGATGCCGAAGGCGCTACCGGGCATGCGAAGACGGTCGAGGGCATCGGAGATGTTCGCAGTGGACATCCCCCGAAACTTCTCGATGATCGCGTCGCTCATTCCTGACTCCTCATACGATATGCTCCGTGGACGCGACGGCAACGCGGGGGCCGAATGTCGCTGAGGGCAATACGAGGGTGGCAGCCGTCGTCCGCGCCGCGATGGCATGGTAGCAGGCGACATGCTCTGGAACAAGCAAGCCAACTCGGGTTCGCCGCCTTGGCCGGACCGGTCGCTCCGCGTTCTACAATGGCTCCATGACCGTCCTGCCGCGCCCGTACGATGGCCAGCACCTGGGAGACCGGCCGCACGTCGCCGTGATCTTCCGCGATCAGATCGGCGACTTTCTCGTCGCCACTCCCCTCATGCGGGGGTTCCGCGAACGGTTCCCCCGGCTGGTCCTGGACTACCTCGGCGGTGAGCGCACGCGAGAGCTGGAAGCCGCGAGCGACCTGATCGATGCCCGGTACTCCCTGTATGGCCGTGAGTCCGATCTTTCCGCGCTCCGGCGGTTTTTGAGCGCGCGTCGCGATGAGGCCGGCGGCTACGATCTGGCCATCAATCTCGAGTTGGACACGCGCGCGGCAGAGGCGTGCTCGCTCATTGACGCGCGCTTTGTTGCCGGGCGCGTCGCGGCGGATTCGTCGAGCGAAGCGAGAGTCGTTCACGCCGGGCGCCACGTCGACCGGCTCTGGACGGACATGGCGTGGAATCGTTCCACGTTGCTCCAGGATTTCCCCGAGCTGACGAGCCAATTCATCGGGGAGATCTTCTGCCGCCTCGCTCGTGTAGAGACGGACTTCACGAAGACGGAAGCGCCAATAGTCGAGGCACCCGTGGACACGCCAGAGGTCCTTCTATCCACGGGCGCCAATCGCGTGGCAAAGCTGTGGCCGGCAACCCATTGGCTCGCCGTGGCGCGGTGGCTGAGGGAGTCGGGACGCGCTGTCGGACTTCTCGGCGCGCCGCCCGGCAACGATACCTACCATGTAGCGGACACGGACGACGCGCTGATCCGTGCGGGCGTCCGTGACCTTCGCGGCGCGCTCTCGCTCCCGCAGGTCGCAGGCGCGCTGGCGCGCGCCGCCATCTTCCTCACCGTGGACAACGGCCTCATGCACCTCGGCAGCGCGGCCGGTGCGCGCTGCGTCGCCCTATTCGGGGCGAGCCCACAACGACTCTGGGCGCCACGTGGCAAGAACGTCCACATCGTCGAGCCGACACTGCCATGCGGGTTGTGCGAGGAGAATCGCTTTCGTAACACTCACTGCTTGCTTCCCGTGCACCAGTGCATGACAACTATCGAGCCGGAGCGAGTCATCCAAGAGATCCAAACGGTGCTCGCCGGAGGTTGCACACGGCCATGATTCAGCCCACCTTACGCCTCGGCATCGCCGGCCTCGGGCAGGCTGCCGCGTCCATGCTGCCGGACATCGTCGCGCACCCCCACGTGCGGCTCACGGCTGCGGCCGATCTTCGGCGCGAGGCGCGCGAACGCTTCGCCGCGGAGTTCGACGGGGAAACATACGAGCGCGTGGAGGACTTGTGCGCGAGCCCCGGCGTCGACGCCATCTACGTTGCGACACCGCATCAGTTCCACGCACTCCATACCATCGCCGCGATCGAGCACGGTAAGCACGTTCTGCTCGAAAAGCCGATGGCCCTCACGCTCGAGGACTGCGATGCCATGATCCAGGCGGCCGAAAACCGCGGCGTTCACCTCCTGGTCGGGCGGGGATCGCATGGGTTCGATCCGCCCGTCCTGCGCATGCGGGAGATCATCCGCGCGGGCGACATCGGTCCACTGCGGATGGTGAACACCTGGCATTTCGGCGACTTCCTCTACCGTCCGCGCACGCCCGAGGAGCTGGACACGCGGCTGGGCGGCGGCGTCATCTTCAACCAGGGGCCGCATCAGATCGATGTCGTCCGGGTGCTGGCTGGCGGGGTCGCAACCCGAGTTCAGGCCATGACGGGCATCTGGGACCCTGATAGGCGCTCCGAGGGCGCCTTTGTGGCGTACCTCGAGCTGGCCGGCGACGTGGCCGCGACCATCGTCTACAGCGGGTACGACCACTTCGATACGGACGAATTTCACTGGTGGGTGGGGACCTACGGCCAGCCGAAGAAGCCGGACCACCACGGCGCGACCCGGCGGTCGCTCCAGGCCCTGCTGGCCTCCGGGGAGGACGAGGCCGCCCTCAAAGCGTCGTTCGGCTACGGCGGCACCCGCCGGCGCGAGGGCTCAGACGGCGGACCACCGTCGGCCCACCAGATCCACTGGGGCATCACCCTCGTGAGCTGCGAGCGCGGCGACATGCGGCAATCGCTGGACGGCATCCTGGTCTACGGCGACGATGGGAAGCGCGAGGTTCCGGTGCCGAAGAGCGCCAACATCCGGGGCGGCGTCATCGAGGAGTTCTACGACGCCATCGATCGCGATGAGCCGCCCCTTCGCGACGGTCGCTGGGAAAAGGGAACGCTCGAGATCTGTCTGGCGATCCTCGAGTCAGCACGCACACGCGAGCCGATCACGCTGCGCCACCAGGTGCCGCTGCGCGAATGAGTCCCATCCCTCGGCGGCGGGGCTACTGCTGGCCACCGATCGGCGGGCGAGGATCTTTGCAGAAGAACGGATCGCCGCCGAGCTGACCGTGGTATTCGTACGTCACGTCGTCGACGGAGAAGACCACGCGATAACCCGGCATCACGATCTGTGGATAGGCCCGACCGGGCTGGGGGCAGCCGAGAGCGCCGTCGGGCCAAGTCACCGCGTCGGCGGACACCACGGCGATCGATTCGACGTCCACACCGAGTCTGGCTGCCAGGTCCGCCCGCGCAGCGTGAATCGTCGCGTCGTCGGGCGCTGTGCCAACCGGGCCCTCGCCTTCTGCCGGTCCCACCACGACCTGATCCGGCCCCGTCTCCGGCGGCGCGCCGGCGCGCGCTCCGCGCGGGATCCCGACCTGAACCGCGATCACGAGGCCGAGCGCACCCACGGCGAAAACCGCCACGATGCCGCGCCCGTTCACCAGCGATCTCGCCCGAATCCAACCTGCCATCAAACGATGTCCGTGCGATCCATATCCAGCGTACCAGAGGCGTCCGCCCGCGCGCACGCCGAAAACGGGGTTGTTCGGGGATGTGTCTCGAGGCGCGTGGCTCCTCCCGCGCCCGGCGGGATCACACGAAGCCCAGGCGCTCGTACCGGGCGCCCAGCGTGGCTTGCTGGTCGGCGCCGAGCCACCCCTCCAGCACGGTGCCGTAGACCGATCGAAAGTCAATGCCGTACTTGAGGTTACCGTTCGCGTCGAGATCAGTCAGGCTCGGATGATCGCCGTACAGGCCGCCCTTCACGCGAGATCCGATGATGAGCATTGGCGCCGCGGTCCCGTGATCCGTCCCCAGGCTGGCATTCTCGTGGACCCGTCGCCCGAACTCCGAGAACGTCATCACGAGGACGCGGTCGGCTTTTCCCTGGTCGGCGACGTCCCGCAGAAACGCGTCAATGGAGTCCGAAAAGCCGCCAAGGAGCCTGCTGTGAGTAGCCGCTTGGGCCGAGTGCGTGTCGAAGCCCCCGAAGGCGACGTAGTAGATCCGCGTTCCGAGATTGCCGGCCATGAGCTGTGCGACCGTCTTCAAGCTGTTTGCGAGGGCGAAGCTCGGGTACTCGATGGAGCCGCGGTAGGCGGCGACCGCCCCCTGAACCTGGGCGACGGACGCCAGGGCCGAGCTCGCTGTCCGAGCGACCAGGGACTGCAGGGGCTGTGAGCCGTAGTCCTGTCCGTAAATCCACGTTGCCGCATCCTGAAACGCCTGATCGTCTTCCGGGTGTCGCGGATCGCCGCGGAGCTGATAGTTCTCGATGCTCGAAATCGACGCCACCGTGACGCCCTGCCCACGAAGCGCCGGACTCAGCACGTCGGTCACGCTTGTGGCGTACATCGGGTTCGCCGCCTCACCCGCCGTCGCGGCAAGATAATCGGCGAGCCACCCGTCGTGAATCGAGGCATCGGGCGTCGCACGGTGCCAGACGTCCATGGATTGGAAATGAGACAAGATCGGGTTCGGATAGCCAGCACCTTGCACGATGGCGACATGCCCTGAGCGATAGAGCTCGGCGAGCTTTCCCATTTCGGGGTGGAGCCCGATCGCACCCTCGAGCGGGATGACGGCGTCTTCGTCGATCCCGATCGTCGGCCGCGCCTCGTGGTACCCGTCCAGGCCGAAGGGCACCACCATATTGAGGCCGTCATTCCCGCCGCTCATCTGGACCACAACCAGAATCGTGTCCGAGCCATACGGGCTGGACGCGCTAGAGTTGGCCACCACGCGGCTTGTTCGAGAGAGAAACGCGGGCACGGCGCCGGCCGCCGCCAACACCATCCCACCGCCGAGAAGAAAACGTCGTCGCGTTAACACGGGGATCACCTCCGCATGTGCAGGAGTATTCGTGCATCGACTGCATCACGCCATCTGGTACACGGGCGTGATCATGATCAAGTGGGCCGCTCCACGCACCGCTCGGTCAGTCCGCTGCGGGTCGGCGAAGAACGCATCTGTCGGGCCGCTGTACCCATGCGCGACGTACTGCAGCAGGTGGGCCCGGGTCGCCGCAGATACGTCACCATCGACGAGCAACTGAGCGAGCGCGTCCACCAATTGGTCGGGCGTCCGAATGCCGAGAGCATCAATGATCGCGGCGGGATTGGGCCCGAACTTCTGGTTGTTTCCCCGCTGTGCCGTCAGCAGGCCAGCCGCGTTCGCGCGCTCCAAGAGCGTCGCGCTGCTGATCCACCCCGCTCCCCAGTCCCATCCCGCAACATTCGGCGGGTTGAAGAGATCCATGCCCATTCGCCGAAGAAGGCCCGGCGCACTCTTCGGGATCTCGCGAACCCCAAACTGCTTCATCATCCCGATGAACAGCTCGGCCGGACTCTTGACGACGCCGTGATACGCGTCGTCCGACAGGAAGTCCGGTGAGTGCAGAATGGCGCGAACCAACTCCCGAATGCTGTAGCCCGAAGCGCGGAACTGGTCTGCGAGCCGGGCGATGGTGTCCGACGAGGGATGGTCGTGGACGAAGAATCGGTACAGCTTCTCTGCGATGAAGGGCGCGGCAGCGGGCTGCTGGAGGATGATGTCCAGAACGTCATCGCCGTCCCATGGGCCGGTCTGACCGAGGAACGTTTTTTCACCGAAGTCGTGCTGGTTTCGATTGAAGACGAATTCGCCGTCGCGATTGAAGAACCAGCCGGTGAACGCGCGCGCCGCCTCGCGCACGTCCAGCTCGGTGTAATTCCCCGACCCCAGTGTGAAAAGCTCCATCAGCTCCCGGGCGTAGTTTTCGTTGGGGCTGCTCTTGCGGTTTGTGTTGTTGTCGAGCCAGCGGAGCATGGCCGGGTCGCGCGAGACCGCGCGCAGGAGCGTGCCAAAGTCGGCCATCGCGTTGGCCCGCAAGAGCCCAATCTGTGCGTACATGGCGGGCGGACGACCCACCTTGTAGTTCGCCGTGGCGAAGTGGTCGTGCCAGAACAAGGTCATCTTCTCTTCGAGGGGACGGGCTGTGCTCAGCATTCGGTGAAGCCAGATGTGCTGGATCGCCGGCAGCCGCGCGGTTCCCAGGGTCTCCTCCAGATCCGCCACGGACGCCTCGAGCGCGTCGTTTGCGACCGCGTCGTAATCGACCAGGTGGTCGACGGCCTGGTCAAAGTCCATGCCAGCGTAGGATCGAATCTCATCTGGGCTTCCGCCAAAGCCCGCCCGACGCAGTAAGTGCGCAACTCTTCGCAGATTGGACTCGATACTCATCTCCTCCTCCTGTGGCGCGACGCCCGTTGGAGTGGGTGTTCATCAGGGACGCGATTACAAGAATGACGGACCGGCGGGGCAAAAAGTTTCAGACGGCCCATCGAGTTGTCCGCGATGGCACGCCCTCGGATAATCGCGAGGTCGGAGGTGCTCGTTGGAGCGAGGGCAGCTGCCAGACCAGGAACTGGTGCGAAGGTTCCGCGACGGCGACTCGACCGCGTTTGAGGCCCTCGTCGAGCGGCACACCGCGACCATCTTCAACTTCGCCGTGCATCTGCTGGGTGATCCCGCGGATGCGAGCGATGCGACCCAGCAGACGTTTATCCAGCTCTTCGCATCCGCTCGCGGCTGGCGGCAGGACGCGCCGTTCCGTGCGTGGCTTCTCAGAATCGCCCGGAACAAGTGCATCGACCTCCTTCGCCGACGCCGGGCAGTCCCTATGTCCGAGCTGACTCGCGGAGAGGAAGCAGCCGATCTCGATCCGGCCGACGCTGACCCGCTGCCCGAGGAGATCTACGAGCGTGCCGAGCTCCAGCAGGCGATCCAGGCGGCCATCGACGCGTTACCGTTTCGGAATCGAGAGGTCGTTCTCTTGCGATACCTCGGAGGGCTGACGTTCGCCGAGGTCGCCGAAAGCCTCGGCATTCCGGAGAACACGGCAAAAACCCTCTTCCAACGGGCGAAATCTCAACTCCGCCGCGAGCTTGGTCGCTATCGCTGAAACTGAAAGGGGACCTGCCGCGTCCCTAGGATGGAGGATTGATGAGCATCGAGCCAGCGCCCGACGACGTCGACCGATTGTTTGCGCGCCTCGAACGCGTGGAGCCGCCCCCGGACCTCCAGGCTCGTATCCTGGAGACGATAGCCGCCCGCGCCCGGGCGCGCCGTCGCATTGGACGGATCATCCTGGCGCCCGCGCTCGTCCTGATCGCCACGTTCTCGTTCCTCGCGGGACGCCAGTTGAGCGCCTCGGGTGCGCTCGTGCTGGCGGACGCCGTCCGGACAGACCTCGACCTCGTTCTCGCCGCCCCGGTCGACGTCGCCCTCGCCACCATCGACCTGATCCCCTGGGCGCACGTCGGCGCGGTCGCATTGGGCATCCTGCTGTTGGCCTATGGTGGATCGTTGATGCTTCAGCCTGACGCTCGGTTCCGCGCGCTCGACCGGGACGGGGGATGGCCATGAGCGCGCGCGCCCGTCGCGCCGTCGCCATTGCCGCCGTTGCCCTGGCCGGACTCAGCGCCCTCGTAGGCGGGACTGCGGCCGGAGCCGCCACTGCCGCGCCCGGCCCCAATGTCACGGTGAGCGCCCCGGGCGCTGGCCCGGCACGGGATTCCGACGGTTCGGAGCAGGCTCTCGCCGTTCGGCCTCAGCAGCATCTGGTCCTGGGCATCGTGCGCGGGATTCGCGGCCAACGGATCGCGATCGTCGCGCGCACCGGCCGGCACGTCGCCATCGTGCGCCCGGCCACGAAAATCTGGATCAACCAGCGTCCGGCGGGGCTCGACGCTATACAGGTCGGCGATAGCGTTCTGGCGCTGGGAAGGGCCGGGCCGCGCGGCGCCTTCATCGCGCGTGCCATCCGTGTCGTACGACGGCCCGCCCAGACTCAATAAAAGATCTCTGCCAGCCGATAAAGGCCGAGGTCGACGGTCTTCATCCGCCCGACGGCGGACGCAATGGAGACGCGCCTGAGGCGTCCGTCCTTCAGCGAAACCATCACACCAAAAGCGCCATCATGGACCGCGTCGACCGCCTCGACGCCAAAGCGCGTCGCCCAGATGCGATCGATGGCGGACGGGCTGCCGCCGCGCTGGAGGTGACCGAGGACCATGACCCGCGTTTCCAGTCCCGTGCGCTGCTCTATGACCCGCGACAGCGTTTCGCCGACTCCGCGTCGATCGAGCCGAACGTGTCCGAAGGCGTCGACTTCGCGGATCGCCTCTTTCGACACCACCTCCGGCATCGTGACGCCCTCAGCCACCACGATGAGAGAGAACTCCTTCCCCATCGCGAATCGCCGACGAAGATGCTCGCAAATGCGATCCACATCGATGGGAACCTCGGGAATCACGATGAAGTCCGCGCCGCCAGCCAATCCTCCCGCCACGGCTACCCAGCCGGCGTCGCGACCCATAACCTCGGTCACCAAGACGCGATGGTGCGCGCTGGCGGTCGCGTGGAGACGATCCAACGCGTCGACGACCGCGGTCACGGCCGTGTCGTACCCGATGCAGTAGTCGGTCTCGGAGAGATCGTTGTCCACGGTCTTGGGTACCCCAACCACCCGCACGCCCAGATCGCTCAGGCGGCAGGCGACGGAGAGGGTATCATCGCCACCGATCGCCACGATCGCGTCGATCTGGGCACGCTGAAGGTTCTCCAGAACCTGCTGGCTACCGTGATCCTCTTTGAAGGGGTTGGTCCGGGACGTGCCCAGGATCGTGCCGCCGAGGTGCAGAATTCCCGAGACGTCGGTCGGCTGAAGCGGGCGAACGTTTCCCGCTCCCATCAGTCCAGCCCATCCATTGCGAATCCCGATGGGCTCGTCACCGAGTTCGAAGCACCGCCGAGCGACGGCGCGAATGGCCGCGTTGAGGCCGGGGGCATCGCCCCCGCCAGTTAACACACCTACTCGCATCGCACTACCTCCTGATCGGCGTGAATTCCAGGAGGGAGCTGCGCAGCTCCCAAAACCGAGCCGCGCCATTGCGGATCGTGTCCCACCAAAAAGTATACTGACGGCCCCAGGAGGTGCCGATGCAAACAACTCGCGGGCAGCGACAGGCTGAGCGGCTTCGGGCTGCTGTGGCGGCTTTCGTGGAGCAGATCCAGCGCGTCCCGCCGGAGCTCTTGGCCCGGCCTCCAAAGCCCGGCGAATGGTCACTCCTCGAGCTGGCCGCCCACTCCGCGGAGATCTACCCCTATTGGGCCAAGCAGATCGTGTGGCTTCGCCAGCATGCCGGGCAGCCCTTCGGACGCACGGCTTCCGACCCCGAGCGCATCAAGTTCGTCGAAGAGCATCGATCCGAACCGCTTGACCAACTTGTCGGCGCTATCCAACGGGGCAGCGAGGAGGCGGCACGCGCCCTCAGCTCGTATAGCGACTCAGAGTGGGAGACAGTCACGGGCATTCACGCGGCGCGCGGCGAGATGCACATGGACGGCATCGCGGATTTGTTCCTCGCCGGTCACGCGGAGGAGCACCTCCGCCAGCTTCGGGAGACCCTCGCGGAGCTCCAGTCCTAGCGAAACCCAGGCCGTATAATGCCTCATGCCCGCCCTGCGGCATGAGGGATCGTGATGGACGAGTCCATTTTGCGGGTCCGCACGACCTTTGCGGCAATGGTCAATCGCCCCAGCTCCTCAATCCCCCTCGCGGAAACGTGCCTGCTCATCGCTGCCGAGGAATACCCACAGCTCGACGTCGGCTCCTATCTCTCCCGTATCGATTCCCTGGCCGACGGGATTCGCGAGCGCGTGGACAACGCCGAGGATGCCCGCGCGGCGGGGACGGCGCTGGCACGCTTCCTCCATCATGAGGAGGGATTCCGCGGTGACGAAGAGGACTATTACGATCCCCGGAACAGCTTTCTCAACGAGGTCATGGACCGAAAGCGCGGGATCCCCGTGACCCTGTCGATCCTCTACATCGAGATCGCGCGAAGACTGGGCCTGCCCGTCTCCGGTGTCGGTCTTCCCGGTCATTTCCTCGTGCGGCTTTCAGACGCCGGCACCTTCGTCGATCCCTTCACCGGTCAGGTCGACCTGCAAGAGGCCGACTGTGCGGAGCGGGTCCGGGCGATCCACGGGGGCCGCCTCAAGTTCGAGCGGAACATGCTCACCGCGCTCAGCAACCGCCAGATCCTCGTGCGGGTGTTGCGCAACCTCAGAGAGATCTATCGGGAACGCGCGGACACGCACAGACAGCTCGCGGCCTTGGACCGAATCGTCCTCCTGCACCCGCAGGACCACCACGCGCGCCGCGACCGGGCGGCGGTCCTGGAGCAGCTGGGCGAGTACCAGAGAGCCCTGCGCGACATCGAGCAAGTGCGGCGGCTTCAGCCGTCTCTTCGCAGGAGCGAGCGATTCCGCGCCTGGCGCCGGTACCTGCGCGAGATGGCCGCCCGAATGAACTAGTGAGTCACTTCTCACGGGCATGACCCCAGCGCGCGTAACGCAATCCGGTCGGGGGGTTTCTTCGCCGCGACGTCGAACACCGCACCAGGGCGGCTGGGGACAAGCCTCAGCCCGACCGGACCCTACCGCCACAAGCGAGAGAGCTGACCCGCTCGTGCCGGGGCCACGACCTGCGCGCATGGACTGAGCTGTAGGTCAGCCGAGCCCGCCGCCCATCGGTCGCGGGCAGACGTACACGTCCTCGCCAACCACCCGCACACGAAACACCTTGAGCGCGTACCCACGAACGACTCGGGCCATGGGCGGCCAGATGGGCTCGCCGCTCCGAACGTCGTAGCGCCAGAGGTGCGCGAAGCACGTCAGGGTATGGCCGCTCATGCTTCCCAGCGCAAGGGCGGTACCCAGGTGCGGGCACCATCCGCCGACGGCGTAGATGGCCCCCTCGACGTTGGCAAGCACGACCACTTCGCCATCAACCTCGACGTCCACTGCTGCGCCGGGGGCGACGTCGGCAACGGAGGCAACGCGGATGAAGTCGTCGTCGGTCATATTTGCGCGAGGGTATCGCGCCGACCGACCTGCGCCACGAACGCTCGCAGCCGCTCTGGCTGCTTCTCGTGAAGGCGCCCAGGTTGAAGGCGCGGTACGCGAGGACGCGGCGACGGAGCGCGGCCGGAGGGACCGGCCGCGCCCGTGATGCCGACGCTAGAAGTTGACGCCTTCGTAGGACATGGACGCGTCGCCTGGACGCGTGTAATTCACCTCATTCACGATCGCGACAATCGGCGCCCCAGTGACGCTGGCTACGATGGCCGAGCCGATGGTGTTGGGTGGAATCGACGGGTTGTCGGGCTGATAGAACGTGTCCGAGCTGCCGGCGGCGATGAGCGCGGCGTCCACGGCGTGCTGGCCACCGGGCAGATAGTACGTGATGTTCACAGTCGCATCGGCCGCCCCCAGGTTCTGGACCTGGACGCCGGAATCCCAGCCGTTCGATCCCTTGAACACCACGGGGATGCTGATCTGGGGAGTCCCCGTGTTGAATCCGGAATACGCCATTCCGGTTCCGCGGTCGGCGTTCAACTCCTGCACGACCACCGAGATCGGACCATTCGCGTTGAACACGCCGGACCCCACGAAGCCATCCGGCAGCTCCTGAATGGCGGGGAGGTAGTACGTGAAGCTCTCGTTGGGAGCCAGCGTGCGCGGCGCCAGGTTGAAGGAGACGTTGGCGTCGCGTGGGAAGATGGACGCCGTCACCGTGACCGGGCTCGACGCGACGTTCACCACCTGGGCGCCGCTGACCCATCCGTTGTAGTTCTTGAACAAGAGCGGGGCATTCATGACGTTGGTGCCGCCGGCGAATCCCGCGTAGCTCAGCAGCACGCCCGTATCCATCTGGATCGTTTCCGCCGCGACTTGCATTGGCGAGCCCGCGCCGGCCACCACGGCTGTCCCCACGAAGTCCGGCGGCACACCCACCTCAGGTCCGAGATGGATGCGGGCAGAGGCGAGCGGCGGGATCACGCGCGGAATCGTCGAGATGGGCGTGGTGACGCCGGTCGGGAATAGGGTGATCGTGTAGTTGCCGGGCGCATGACCCGTGTTCTGAACGCTGATGGTCGTGAAATAGCCGTGATAGCCGCCGAACGCAACGGGCACAGACTCCTGAGGCGCGCCAGGCCCGGCCATGAGGGAGAAGGAGCCCGCCGACGAGCGTGCGGCCTGCGCCGCCTGAACGTCGCCCGACCCAAGATCCGTCGATCCGGTGAAGATGGTTCGGTTCACGACGCCGGCGATCGGCTGCGCGGACTGCACCACGGCCGATCCGTCGAACCCCGGCGGCAGGTTGGGCATGACGGAGAGGTCGAATACGGCGGATTCTCCGGCCCCCAGCTGCGTCGTCCTCGACCAGGATGGATCAGAGAATCCGTTGAGATCGTAGAACTGCACGTTCACAGACGTCGGTCCCGGCGAGATGTTCTGGATGAACATGGCCGTGCTGTCGTCGCTCGATCGTTTGATGGCGACCGGAACGAACAGCGTGGACGCGAGGGCGGTGACGTTGAATTGACCGGCGAGCGGCGGTGACGGCGGCATGCCCGGGTTGACCACCGTGATGGCATAGGGCCCGGGCGGCAGGCCGGCGGGGACCACGCCTGTGAGGAGCGTCGGCGATACAACGGTCGTCGGCAGCGACCGTCCCTCGATCTGGATCACGGCGCCGGGCATGAAGCCCGTCCCGGAAACCGAGATGGTGCTGGAATTGGTCGAATCAACGGACGTTGGGGCGATGCTCGTCACGACCGGCGGCGACCCGGTCGTCACCGTGCCAGTCGCCGCGGGCGTGGCGGTGGCGGTGGAGCCGGGCGGGACCGTCGCCGTAGGCGCCGGCGTTGCCGACGGCGGAGGTGTGACGGTGGGTGTTGCTGGCTGCCCCGAGACGGTGGCTGGCTCGCCCCAGGGCGACGTTACGGCCAGGGCCAGGAGTCCTGCGAGGATCAGGACGCTCATGATGCGCATGGTGACCTCCCACACGAAAACGTAGAGAGCAATCCGTCGCTATCTCTGTCGGTGATCGTCACTGGCACCTTCAGCATGCCACGAAGGTTCGCGTTATCGCAATCTGTGATCTCCCGGCGGATGTGAGAAAGCCTGACGTTCACGAGTCCCCACCTCCCCTGAAACGACCGCGCGCTGGAGGCACGCGGGCACCTCCGCGCGCGCACCACGCTCCACCGATGCCGCTTCCGACGTGCGAAAGGAGGGGCTGCTGGGGCAAGAAACGCGCACAAGGCTGGTGGCGAGTGGAAGCGAAGCCGACGAAAGGCCGGTGGCGGGGGTGGGGATCGAACCCACGACCTAGCGGTTATGAGTCGCTCGCTCTGACCGACTGAGCTACCCCGCCATCAGAGGTCGTGCCGCGACTCCTGATTATACGAGACCCGTCTCGAACGGGAGACGGGTCTCGCAACCGTTGATCGGCTTAGCAGCGCGAGTAGCCGCACGTAAAGCACTTGTCGCAGCCCTCCTCGTGGACGAGGGCCATGCCGCAGTCCGGGCAGAACGCGCCCGACAGCTTCAGCGCCTTCCCATTGAGGCGCGAGGGCGTGGGAGCGGGATCGGCCACGGCAACTGGCGGCGTGTCGCCACTCAGCGCCGCAAGGTGCTCCTCCAGGACCCGCGCCAGAGCGTCAGGGAGGGAGCGCGTTCGTTCCGGACCGAATCCGGTGCTGTTGGCGCCGCCAATGCCGCGCAGCTTCTTGATCATCTCCTCCATTCGCTTGCGCGGGGGCATCGCCGAGGGGATCCGGAGCAGCAGCGAGCTGAGCTTCCCAATGGCTTCCGAGAGCGGGGCGATGTCACTTCCCGCCTTCCCCTGGTTCACGAAGACCTCGAGCGGTTCCCCACGCTCGTCGTGATTGACGGTGATGTAGGCCGTCCCGAGCGGGGTCTCGATCTGATACGTCACGCCTCTGAGCGCGTGCGGCCGCTCACCCAGCTCGGAACCGTTCGCCGCCGCGGGCGCCGCGCTCGCGATGACGCTCTCGCGCGCTGGCAGCTGCGCGCCAGACTCGGACGGCGTGCCCGCGCCGACGTGCAGCACGCCCTCCTTGCAGCCGTCCCGGAACACAGTGATGCCGTTGCAGCCCAACTCATACGCCAGTCGATACGCGGCGGCAACGTCCGCCACGGACGCGTCGTGCGGAAGATTGATCGTCTTGGACACCGCGTTGTCCGTATGTTTTTGCCAGGCCGCCTGCATCTGCACGTGCCACCTCGGCTCGATGTCATGGGCAGTGGCAAAGACCGCCTGCCACTTGTCCGGCACGGCGCCCACGCCGCGAACCGTTCCGCGCTCGCGTACGGTCCGCGCCAAGTCCTCTGTCCAGAAGCCCTCGCGGCGGGCGATCTCTTCGAACATCGGGTTCGTCTCGAGGCTCAGCTGGCCATCGAGCGACCCCTTCCGGTCAAAGACGAGCGCGAAGAGGGGCTCGATCCCCGACGAGCAGCCCGCGATGATCGAGATCGTGCCCGTCGGCGCGATCGTGGTCACCGTCGCGTTGCGCAGCGGCCGATCATCCTTGTAGATGCTCTTCGACCAATTTGGGAACGGCCCGCGCTCCTCGGCGATTCGCGCGGACTCCTCGTGTCCGACCCGATTGATGAAGGCCATCATCTCCGAGCCCAGCTCCAACGCCTCGCGGCTGTCGTATGGAACCTCCAGCAGCACCAGCAGGTCCGCCCAGCCCATGACGCCGAGACCGATGCGACGGTTGGCTTTCACGGCCTGATCGATCAGGTCATCGGGATAGGGGTTGACGCTGATCACGTCGTCCAGGAACTGAACGGCGACGCGAACCGTCTCCTCCATGCGTCCCCAATCGATCCGATCGCGCGCGGCCACCCGGGCGTGGCCGTTGGTATGTCCTTGGCCATTGCTCTGTCCCGTTCCACGGGGTTTGACGAAGCTCGCCAGATTGAGCGACCCCAGGTTGCACGCCTCATTCGGGTAGAGCGGCTGCTCGCCACAGGGATTCGTCGCCTCGATCGGGCCCATCTCCGGCACGGGGTTGGCCGGGCCAGCGTTGATTCGGTCGAGGAAGACCACGCCCGGATCGCCGGTCTCCCACGCGCATTCCGTCATCTCTTTGAACACATCGCGCGCGCGCAACCGACCCACCACCTCACCGGTGCGCGGCTGGATGAGGTCGAATTCGCCGTCACCCTCCAAGGCGCGCATGAACGCATCCGTGACGCCCACGGAGATATTGAAGTTGCTGATCTGCGCTTCGAGGAGCGCCCGCTTCAGAGACGCTTGCTCGTCCGCCGAGAGTGCCGCCGCGACGGAATCGAAAGCGTACTGGTTGCGCTCGTTCAGGTCTCGCTTGCAGCGAATGAAGTGCATGATGTCGGGATGGTCGACGCGCAAAATACCCATATTGGCGCCGCGGCGCGTGCCACCCTGCTTCACCGACTCCGTTGAGGCGTTGTAGACCTCGAGAAAGCTGACCGGGCCGCTCGCGACGCCACCGGTCGATCCGACGATGTCGCCCGCAGGCCGAAGGCGCGAGAACGAGAACCCGGTGCCCCCGCCGCTCTTGTGAATAAGGGCCGTGCGCTTGTTGGTCTCGAAGATCCCTTCCATAGAATCGGGGACCGGCAGCACGTAGCACGCGGAGTACTGCAGCCCGTTGTTCTTGCCCGCGTTCATGAGGGTCGGCGAGTTCGGAAGGAAGTCCAACCGCGCCATGACCGAGTAGTAGCGCCGGGCGCGGCGCTCGATGGCTTCGGGCCCTTCCCACGGCTCGCTCCCGCGCGCCACCTCGCGCGCGACCCGCCAGAAGGCGCCGCTGGGCGTCTCCAGCGGAGCACCGCCATCCTTGCGGTGGAGATATCGGCGCTCCAGGACCGTTCGCGAGTTGGGCGTGAGCGACGGCTCCGGCAGATCGCTGGGAGCTCGCAGCAGGTCACGATCGGTTCGTTCGGCCTGGTCAACCATTCAGCCCATCTCCTTTGGCGGCAACGCCGACGCGTGGTGATACCTTGAGAATAGAACAACCGTTCTCATTTGTCCAGTCGCGGAGAAAAGAGCCCAGCAACGGCTCAATTCTCCAGCGGTTGCGGTCCTGACCTCGTAGTACCACAATATCTTGTGGTCTTTTGGGGGAGCGGCCACTACATGTGGCATATTAACACCGCGCTCCCGCGCGTTCCATCACGATTATGTGACGGTGATGACGTGCTGACACTGAGCGCCAGCTAGGGCCGCGATGCCCGGCGCCGCCGCCACCAGCGCCAGCCCCCAATGGACAAGAACAAGAGCGCCGGGACGTATTCCACCGCGCGAACGGCCGGCCACCATCCCGTTCCTCCGGGCAGATATGCCACCTCGGTCAGCGTCCCGGCGCCCATCAGCCACAGCCACGCCAGCGCGTCGTTGATCTGGAGCCAGCCGCGACCCGTCGCCGGCCGCAGCTCGAGCGCCACCAGCGGCGCGAGCCAGGTGAAATACCAGGGCTCCACCACCGGGGCGACCAGCACGTACGCCGCCAGCACGCGGCTTCCGCCCGTCAGGGCGCCTCGCGCGCTTCCGTCGCCCCACCACCACGCGGCCGCCGCGGCTCCGGCCACGACCACGAGACCGATCGCGCTCGCGAGGGCGCTCGCGCCGCTGGGCGCTACCATCGCCGCGATGCGCTGAACGATCAGGTGCAAGCTGTCATTGAACTGCTCGTCCCCCGCTTCCCGCAGCACGCCCAACACGAGGCCCGGTCCCGCACCGATGAGCGGCAGTGTCAGCAAGGCACAGACGCCGGCCCAAGCCAGCGTGGCCCGCCCGCCGGCGCTTCGAACGAAGGCCGGCACGAGAAACGCCGGCGTCGCTTTCACCATCGTCGCGAGGCCGAGCGCCCCCATCGCGGCCACGCGTCGCCGACCGGTCAGGAGCAGGGTTGCGGCCAGGACGAAGGCGATCATCACCGCGTCGTTGTGGCCACTATGGGCGAAGTGCACGGCGCCCATCGGGCTCCAGGCAATCACGACGCACCGCCGCGGGTCCATGCCGAATCGCGCCAGCACGATCGCGAGCAGCGCGGCCGACACGAGGTCCGCGCAAGCGGCGAGGCCCTGAATCGCGATCAGGCGCTCGGGCAGCACGGCGTACGCGGCAGCGCTGAGAAGCTCGGCCAGCGGCGGGTACGGCGTCCGCTGGTCCGGATGATTCACTCGGGGCCAGATCACCGCGTCTCGATAGGGTGCGAGCGCGGGGTCATTGGGCGCAGAGGCGTACGGATTGAGGCCGGCGTGCATGAGCCGCGCATCCCACACGGCTCGATACCCGTCGTCGGAAAGGCTGGGCGAGATGGAGAGCAGCGGTAGACGCATCAAGATGGCGATGGCGAAGATCAGTACGAAGTCCCATCGCCCCGGCCGCGTGTCGAGGGCGATCACCGTTCGCGCCGCGGCGACGAAGCATACCCACGCGGCGATGGTGAGGGCCACGTACCGCTGAAGGTCCGCGCCGGGCACCACGTGCAGGAACGCCAGCGCCCAGGCGACGAGCGCGAGGCCGCACGCGACCAGCACCCCTCGGAGTGGGGTCCGCGTCCGCGTGGCTACCACTGGTCGCGCATCGTCGCTTCGTCCGACGGGCGTCCCTCACACCGCGCGATTGCCTTGCTCTTCCCTTCGCGCGGACGCGCCGCTTTTGCTTGCACGTGCCCGGCCCTTGCGCTAAGATATGGCGATGTTAGCACTCGCTTCACGAGAGTGCTAACCCCGAAACCCAGGTACCCCAACGAGCCGGTGTGCAGGACTGGCCGGCGCAGACTTCAAGAGGAGGGAGGGAGATCTATGACCAAGACCGCGAGCAAGCTTGTCCCCTTGGGCGATCGAGTCGTCGTGCGTCCGAAGCAGAAGGAAGAGATGACGAAGAGCGGGATCGTGCTTCCCGACACCGCCAAGGAGAAGCCGCAGGAGGGCGACGTCATCGCCGTTGGGCCGGGCCGCGTGCTCGACAACGGGACGCGCGTGGAGATGGGCCTCAAAGTTGGTCAGACCGTCTTGTACGCGAAGTACGCGGGCACCGAGTTCAAGCTCGACGACGAAGAGCTATTGATCCTTCGCGAACCGGACGTCCTCGCCGTCGTGACCGAGTGAGACTCGCCAACTCAGACGCGATAGACCCGAGCGCCAAGAACGCGTAAGAGAGATCAGAAAGGAGATCCAATGCCGGCGAAGCAGCTGGAATTCAGTGAAGAAGCGCGCCGATCGCTGCGCGAAGGGATTGACGCGATGGCGGACGCGGTCAAGACGACGTTGGGACCACGTGGCCGCCACGTGGCGCTGGACAAGAAGTTCGGCGCCCCGAACGTGACGCACGATGGCGTTACGGTCGCCAAGGAGATCGAGCTGGAGGACCCCTTCCAGAACATGGGCGCCCAGCTCGTCAAGGAAGCGGCGACCAAAACGAATGACGTCGCCGGCGACGGTACGACGACCGCCACCGTGCTCGCTCAGGCCATCATCCACGAGGGCTTCAAGAACGTTGCCGCGGGCGCGAACCCAATGGGGGTCCGTCGCGGCCTCGAGAAGGGCCTGAACATCGTTGTCGACGCGATCCGCGAGATGGCGACTCCGGTGAAGGGCCGCGACGACATCGCCCACATCGCCACGATCTCGGCCGCCGATCCAGAGATCGGCAACATCCTCGCCGACATCTTCGAGAAGGTCGGCAAGGATGGCGTCATCACGGTGGAAGAGGGCAAGAGCCTCTCCCTCGAGGTCGAGTACACCGAGGGAATGAAATTCGATCGGGGCTACATCAGCCCCTATTTCGTGACCAGCGCCGAGCGGATGGAGGCGATCCTCGAGGAGCCCTACATCCTGATCACCGACAAGAAGATCAGCGCCATCGCTGACCTGCTGCCCGCGCTGGAGAAGATCATTCAGAGCGGCAAGAAGGAAGTCCTCATCATCGCGGAGGACGTGGACGGCGATGCGCTGGCGACCCTCGTCGTCAACAAGCTGCGGGGCACCATCAACGCACTGGCCGTGAAGGCGCCGGGCTTCGGGGACCGGCGAAAGGAGATGCTGCAGGACATGGCCGTCCTCACGGGCGGCACCGTCATCTCCGACGAGACCGGCCGCAAGCTCGACAGCGCAACCCTGGACGACTTGGGAAGATGCCGCCGCGTCGTGGCCAATAAGGACGAGACCACCATCGTCGAGGGCCGGGGCAAGTCCGACCAAATCCAGGCCCGTATCGGGCAGATCAAGGCCCAGATCGAGATCACCACGTCGGATTACGACCGCGAGAAGCTGCAGGAGCGGCTGGCCAAGCTCTCCGGTGGCGTCGCCGTCGTCAAAGTCGGCGCGGCGACCGAGATCGAGCAGAAGCTGCGCAAGTCGCGGGTCGAGGACGCCATCGCGGCCACCAAAGCGGCGGCTGAGGAAGGCATCGTGCCCGGCGGCGGCGTCGCCCTGATCAACGCCGCTGCCAAGCTGGCCGACGTCAAGCTCGAGGGCGACGAGGGCGTGGGCATCCGCGCCCTGCGCCGCGCCCTCGAGGAGCCGCTGCGACAGATCGTCGAAAACGCGGGCCTCGAAGGCTCAGTGGTTGTGGAGGAGGTCCGCCGCCAGCAGCGCGAGCGAAAGAGCAACAACGTCGGGTTCGACGTCTCCGCCGAGGAATACACCGATATGGTAGCCCGGGGAATCATCGACCCGGCCAAGGTGACGCGCTCGGCTTGCGAGAACGCCGTGTCGATCGCCGGCATGATCCTCACCACCGAGGCGCTGGTGACCGACGTGCCCGAGAAGGAGCACCACGGCGCACCGCCGATGCCCGAGTACTAATCGCGGCCCAGCTCAACGGCAATACGGGGCGGTCCGATTCGTCGGACCGCCCCTTCGTCGTGCGCGCGCATATCTCAGTCGGGGCCGGAGAAGCCCCGCCGGCGCGGCTCGCCGTTCAGGAATACCCGATCCAGCGGCACGATACGGAAGAGGACCCACACGTTCCCGTCCGAGTGGCTCCGAATGGCCGCGGTGATCTGCTGGGCCAGGTCTTTCCCGTGCCGCGCGAGCTGCTCGTCCGAGCTCAGCTCCACCCACACCTCGGTCCCGGGATAGTCCGACTCCGCTTCCACTCGACGGATCACCACGTCCTCGGGACGAGCGTTCAGCACGCCGGCGATTCGGTTCTCGAGGACCGCCAGCGTGTCGGCAAAGAGCGACGGTGAGCCGTAGAACTCTGCGAATATCACGGGGCCTATTGTAGCCGCTGGACTCCACCCGTCCGGGCAAGGCCTTTGAGCGCGTCGGCCACGCGGAACGGGTCGCTGGAAACGACGCTCGCGGCGTACAGCTCCATCGCCCCGATGTCGGCGGTCTTGTTCGTTGGCACGCCCCGATCGACGATCCGCACCATGCACGGAAAGCCGCTCCAGTCCTCCTCGCTCGCGGCGAGAGGCGGCAGGTAGACGACGAGATTGAAGCTGGTGACGCCGAGATGGTGCACGAATTGCTCGAGCACACGCGCGGCGGCCCGCTCCACGTTCGCGTCCAGACGGTCCCCGATGATCAGCGTCTCCTTCTCTTTGATGGGGGTGAGGCTGCTGATGATCGTGGCGCCCGGCGCGTCGACGGCGAGGCCCAGGGAGCGATGCACGGCGACCAGGTCGTCGAAGTAGCCGCTGCCAGAGCGATCGCGGTATTCCAGCGCTTGGCGGCGAAGCCCCTCGATCTTCGCGTAGTGCATGTCGTGGGTCGCGGCAACCTGGGCGTGGCCGTGGAGGATCGACGCGCCGCTCTTCCATAGACAGTTCCACATGAAGAAGAAGTACTTCGCCTCCGGGTCGAGGTCGAGCACCCGATGCGCCCACTCGAGCCCGACGTCCATCGCGTCGCTTACCGAGGCCTCGTCGAAGTGCAGCGGATTGTGCTCGTCGAACACCACGACGCTGTGGAACGCATCATATTTGGCCACGTTCGCGGCGGTAATCGCCCGCTTCCCCTCGACCCGACCGAACACGTCGGCGGGCGTGCCCGTCAGCGGCGTGCAGAACGGGTCCCCGACGCCTTCGCTCACGAGGGCGTCGATGTCGCTGGAGTGTTCGGACTCGAAGGGCCGGGAAGCCCTCAGCGCATTGAAGAGGGTTCCCTCCATCGTCACGCGGTTCGTCGTTTTGACGATCACCTGACGCTCGACAGCCGTGACCGATCCGAAGTGGCCCGTTATCCACGCGTGCATCGATTCAGGCGGGACCAGCTCTCCGACGGACCGACTCACGTGAAACAACCGGTCGAACCGGGCGCGATCGACGGAGGAAAGAGCCGACACCAGCGCCGGAAGATTCGAGATGCTGCGCTCTTCCACACGCCGAGTCTTTCCGTTGTGTGCCATGCAATGAATCCTTTGTGCGCAAGCGAGATATTTGTCATAAGACGCAGGTGCTGCGGGATTGTACGGGTTTCGATCCCCAGCGCCCCCCGGCTTCGCACCCGCCCGGGGTGTATAGGATCTGTCGGTCCCCGCACAGCGCCGCGTTGACACTCGATCAGACACGGGCAGATAATCTCGGAGATTCATCACCTGCGAGGAGCGCTGTGGCACAAACGGCTGTCGTCGAAGATTCCCTCGTGATCGCGGGCCAGCCGCTGCGCTCGCGCCTGATCCTTGGGACCGGCAAGTACCGAACCAACGAAGAAATGGTGGCGGCCATCGAGGCGGCGGAGGCGGAGGTTATCACGGTGGCCCTGCGGCGCCTCGACCTCGACGACCCCTCCAAGAAAACCATACTCGACATCATCGACTGGGAACGCTACCGCATCCTTCCCAACACCGCTGGCTGCCAGACGTCCGACGAGGCGATTCGGGTGGCCCACCTGGCGCGCGCCATGGGCCTCTCCGATTGGATCAAGCTCGAAGTCATCCCGGACCAGCGGTATCTCCTTCCGGATCCCATCGGGACGTTGGACGCCGCCCGCGCGCTCGTCGCGGAAGGGTTCACGGTCCTGCCCTACATCAACGACGACCCCGTCCTCGCCCAGCGGCTGCAAGAAGTTGGCTGCGCGACGGTCATGCCCCTCGCGTCGCCCATCGGCTCCGGGCAGGGCATGGTGAACTTCGAGCAGATCAAGATCATCATCGAGCAGGCAGCCGTGCCGGTGGTGGTCGACGCCGGCATTGGGGCCCCGTCGGACGCGTCGCTTGCCATGGAGATCGGGGCCGATGCCTGCCTCGTCAACACGGCCGTTGCATTGGCGGAGAATCCGCGGCTCATGGCGAAGGCCATCGCCCAGGGCGTGCAGGCCGGCCGAAGCGCCTTCCTGGCCGGGCGCATCCCGAAGAAGGCGTACGCCTCAGCGAGCAGCCCGCTGGAAGGCGTGCTGCGGTGAGACGTGCACGATGACCGGCGGCGGAACGCGCGCAGCCATCCCTTTGTGACGGCGACGACCCCAGTTGCCCTCCGACTCCCGATCTTTTGCCTCGTGACCGATCGGCATCTCCTGGAGGGCCGGTCTATGGAGTCCGTCGTGGCGGACGCGGTCGAGGGGGGTGTCACCCTGGTCCAGCTTCGTGAGAAAGACTTGCCGACCCGCTCCCTGATCGACCTGGCCCATCGGCTGCGCGACGCCGTGCAGCCGCGAGCCGCGCTCGTCATCAATGGTCGGGCTGACGTCGCGATGGCCGTGGACGCGTTTGGCGTGCACCTCCCCGCCGACGGTCTCCCGACGGACGCGACCCGCGACATCGTGGGCGCCGACCGACTGGTCGGCCGATCCGTCCACAGCGCCGCGGAGGCGCGGGAGCGCAGCCGCGAGCCACTGGACTACCTGCTGCTCGGCACGATCTTTCCCAGCCGCTCCCACCCGGGGGCGGGGGGGATCGGCCTCGACGCAGTGCGGGACGCGCGGGTGTGCCGCGCGCCAGTCGTCGCCATCGGCGGTATTGGGGCTGACTCGGCTGGCCAGGCGATCGGGGCCGGAGCCTCGGGCGTCGCCGTGATCTCGGCAATCCTCGCCGACCCCCGCCCGCGCGACGCCGCGCAACGGATCCACGAGCGCATGGCGGAAGCGTGGGCGCGGCGCCCCGTCACCAGCGAGGCCTAGCGGTGCGGCTCGCGGTCAACGGCAAGCCCCGGGAGATCGACGGCGAGCAAACGATCCTGCAGTTCCTCGCAGCCAACGGCGTGAATCCACTGATCGTCGCCATCGAACACAACGGTGAGATCATCCGGCGCGAGCGATTCGGCGAGGTCACGCTTCGCGAAGGGGACACGCTGGAGATCATCCACGTCGTCGGCGGCGGCTGAAGCCCAGCAGCTACAATTTCCCTCACCTCGAGAACGAACAGGGAGGAGCCCATGCTCACGGAGGCACGCATCCCGACGGCCGCATCGGACATCGCCGACCTGCGGGACTGGCTCGCGCGTGTCGAAGCCATGGGCGAGCTCCGGCGCATAACCGAACCCGTCGACCCGATCGAGGAGATGAGCGCCATCACCTATATGGTCGGGAAGCGGATCGGGAGCCCGGCTCTGCTCTTCGAGAACGTCAAGGGCTATCCCGGCCCTTGGCGCTCGCTCTTCAACCTCCTCGGCTCCAGCAACAACCGCATCGCTCTGACCTTGGGGATGGAGCCCAACCGCCCGCCGATGGAGCTGATCCAGGAAGCGCGCCAACGACTGAGCCGACGCCTTCCGCCGGTTGAGGTCGACCCTTCCACGGCGCCGGTGAACGAGATCATCCTCCGGGGCGACGAGATCGACCTGACGAAGTTCCCGGTCCCGAAGCACTGGCCCCTGGATGGCGGCGGCAGGCCCGGGGAAGACGTCGGCCGCTACATCGGTACCGCGGACGCCGTGCTGACCCGCGACCCGGATACCGGCATCATCAACGTCGGCACGTACCGCATGATGGTGCAGGGGCCCCGCGAGGTCGGGCTCTACCTCTCGCCCGGCAAGCACGCGCGCCTGGACATCACGCGCGCCTGGGAGCGGGGCGAGGGCATCGACGTCGCCGCGGCCTGGGGTATCGACCCCCTCTTCATGATCGTGGGCGCCATGGGCTTTCCCAAGAACGTCTCGGAGTACGAATTCGCCGGCGGCATCCGAAATCGACCCGTCGAAGTGACGCGCGGCGTCACCACCGACCTTCTGATCCCCGCCCGCGCCGAGATCGTGATGGAGGGCCGAATCGAGTACAAAGCAACCCGCCGCGAGGGCCCGTTCGGCGAGTTCACCGGCTATTACGGGCGGCCCGAGGGCACCTGCCCGCTCGTCCGCGTCACGGCGCTCCACATGCGCCCCGACCCGATTTTCACGAACGCGCTCATGTCCGATTGGCCCTCATGCGAGCAGAACGGCTTCTTCGCCATCGCCCGATCGGCGCGCATCTGGGACGATCTGGACAAGCTCGGCGTGCCGGGCATCAAAGGAGTCTACATTCACCCCGCCGCGGCCGGCGGGTTCGGCGCCGTGATCGTCTCGATCGAGCAGCGATACGCCGGCCACGCAGCGCAAGTGGCGGCCCTGGCGGCGCAGGTGCCGGGCGGCGCCTACTACACCAAGTGGATCATCGTCGTGGACGACGACGTGGATCCGAGCGACTGGGACCAGGTGTTCTGGGCGATGACGACGCGATGCGATCCCGAGAAGGACATCGACGTCCTCCGCCAGACTTGGTCCACGTGGCTGGACCCGACAAAGAATCCGCCCGAAGAGCGGCCGTGGGGCTCAAAGGCGTTGGTCAACGCCTGCCGCGAGCACAAGTACCTACCGATTTTTAGCCAGCGCACGGCCCTGACGCGCGGGATGTACGAGCGCGTGAAAGGCCGGTGGTCAGAGCTGGGGCTCGATTCGTTGGGCGAGCCGCCACGCCTTCCCATCTTTTTCGAGGACATGCGACCGCCGGCAAACCCTGAGCTGACCGACCTGCACCAGGCGTCGCGAATCGCGACGAGTGACGAGCCACCCAGCGAGGCGCCTCGGATGTGAGCCGCTACCAGTAATAGTGGCTGTAGAACTCGTTGGTGTCCTCGGTGCCGTCGGCCCAGGAGATGGTCTGATAGGTGACGTACGACCCGCCGCCGAGAGGAACGGGTCCGTCCACCGTGGCCGTCCGGTCGAGGGGCTGCTCGGGGTCCAGCTCCGCGTGGACGCCGCCGGCGTCGATCCACGCATGGACCGTGATGGGCGTGGACGAGTCGTTGCGGATCACCAGCGTGTTCGTGGCATCGAGACCGGGACCGAGGATCGGCACCAGCCCATAGTGGTTCTCGCGAAAGTCCGTCTCGAGGCCGGCCTCCAGGGCGGCGTTCCAGAGCGCGGTCGAAAGCCAGCAGACGCCGCCGCCCCGCATCGGAATAAGGCCGTGAATGGAGGTCGCGACGCTCATCAGATAGATGGGGTCTTCCTGGAAGTCCCAGGTATGGGCGACATCGTCGAATGAGAGCTGCTCGCCCGGAGGGATGACCGTTCCGTCCAGGAAATTCACCGCGATCTTGATGTTGGTCAGCGCCACGTACCCGACGCCCGAGAGAGAGGCGGCCCCCTGTCCGGCGGGCGGCGGCGGCGCTGGCACGGGGACGGCCTCGGGCGCGAGGAGGTCCGGACGGTCGACGCACGCGGCATCGCCGCCCGTACACTCGGGCGCGACGGGACGATAGAGGATACGCGCGGGCAGCACGGTCTCCAGGGGCGCTCGGACGCCCGAGACCAGAAGCGAGGCCTGATAGAAGACGATCATCGCGCAGAGCGCGGCGGTATACGGGCGCACCTGATTGAGGAGAAGACGGCGGCGGTACACGGCCATCGGGATGGCCTGCGACCGCATAATGGCATAGGACTGCACGGCAACTCCCGGCTGCGTGGATAACGCGGCAGTATAGCCCATTCCGAAACGCGTTCGAAACAATCGCAATTGTGTCTTCAGGACAAGACAGGCGGGACGACTTCCGTGGAATCCGTAACAGACGAGATCGAGATCGAGCTGACGAGCGCGGCCTTCGGCGGGAGCGCCATCGGTCGCGTTGACGGGCAGGTGGTGTTCGCTCCCTTCGCGCTGCCCAGGGAGCGCGTGCGCGCCGCGATCACGCAGCGCAAGGCCGACTACTTCCAGGTGGAGGTCCGCGAGATCCTGGAGGCCAACCCGGCGCGCGTCGCGCCCCGCTGCCCGGTCTTCCGCGTGTGTGGCGGCTGCCAATGGCAGCACGCCGACTATCCGCTGCAGCTCGCCATGAAACGGTCGGTCGTCGTGGACCAGCTACGTCGCATCGGCGGCTTCGCGGAGGCGGAGGACCTCGTCCGGGACGCGGTGGGCATGATCGACCCCTGGGGATACCGAAACCACGTTCGGTTCAGCCTCGGTCGCAAGTACGGGGACGTCGGATTCACGTACAGGGGCACGCGCCGCATCCTGCGAGTCGATGCGTGCGACATCACGCATCCCGCGATCGTCGAGGTCCTGCGCACGATCCAGCGCCGCTGTGCGGGATTGCGGACGCACCAGATCACGGTGCGCTACGGCTGCAACACGGGCGACCTGCTGGTCAACCCGGCCCTTCCCGCTGTACCTGAGCTGGCAACGGGCCAGACCTCGCTGACGGAGGAGCTGCTGGGGCGCCGCTTCGTGATCTCGTCCGCCGCCTTCTTCCAGGTCAACACGAAGCGCGAGCGGCGGCCGATGCCGTCGGCGTTGCAGGGGGCGGGACGGGTCGACGGAGGAGACGGTGACTACTCCATGGCGGACCTGCTGGCGGCGTGCGTCCTCGCCCGCCTCGATGCCCAGCCAGACGACGTGGTGGTCGACGCCTACTGCGGGGTCGGCACCTTCGCCGCGCTCGTGGCGCCCAGGGTGCGGCTCGCGATCGGGATCGAGGAGTCAGCGGCGGCGGTGCGCGACGCCGAGCGCAACACGGCTGACCTGGGCAACGTGCGCTTCGTGACGGCGAAGACCGAGCACGCGCTCGCCGCGCTGGCGGACGAGCGCCCGAGCGCCGTCATCCTGGACCCATCGCGCGTTGGCTGCGCCCCCGCCACGGTCGCCGCGCTCCTCGGGCTGCGCCCGCGGCGCATCGTCTACGTCTCCTGCGACCCGGCCACGCTGGCCCGCGATCTTCGCCTCCTCTGCGACGGCGGCTACATGGTCGAGCAGGTGGAGCCCATCGACATGTTCCCGCAGACCCACCACATCGAGACGGTGACGGCGCTTCGGTGGGATCCATCGGCGACGGCTACGAGCACGAGCCAGGCGAATTGATGGGATCGTGGTACCGCGATTACTATGAGGGCGCCTTCGAGCGCTCTTGGGCCCACATCGGGCGAAGCGTCGTGGAGAATTCCTTTGGACACGACCCACCTCATGTTTGAGCAGCCAATCCTGAACTCGCCCTACCTCTACCCATCGCGGCAGTGGGAACTCGTCGACGGGCAGCCTGCTCAGCGCATCTTTCAGTACCGCCGCCCGGCATCGCTCATCGCCCCGATCCCAAAGCCGAAAAAGCAGAAAGGCCCCCCGTCCAGACCAAGATGGTTTTCCACGAGGGAGCCGGCCTTTCCACCGCGGGGCAGCAGTGCGACCCGATTTCGCTCATCAATGACGACCTCAAGAACACGGGCAAGCGCAACGCTTTCGTCATTTTCGGCGAGCAAGACATCAGCCGCCTCCCCGAGCCCGATGGCCGCATCCGGGTCAAGGTCAACGGCGTCGACGTCTTTGATCCTAAGACTGGCGAGGCACGCAGTGACGGGCCCGACGGGATCGCCTGCTGGTTCATCGACACCGACTATAACGAGGAGAGCTTCTTCGTTCGGCGCGCCTACTTCCTCGGCGCCCATGACTCTTACAGCGCGCTCAAGACGACCCTCAAGGCTGAGATCAACGAGGATGCCTGGGCTGCCCTGCGCAGCGACACCCCTCGGCCCTTTGAGAAGCCGAAGCGGCGTCGCATGGCGGTCGATAAAGACCACCTGGGCGACTTGATCATGAAAGTCTTCCGCGTCTCATGAACCCACCCGGCGATTCCTCGAATGTGCCCGATAGATCTCTCGTCAATCCCCCGATCATCGAGGCGGTCCTCGACATCGACTGCTCCATGCCACCCGACTTCGACGTTGCTGCCCTCGAGCCGCACGTCCGTTCGGCGTACAGCGATCGGTACCCTGTAGTCCGCCCAATCCTCCTGCAGCAGCATCTCTTCACTCCGGGGAGCGGAGGACATCCTGTCCATGAGGAGCAGACCTCCGTCCAGGGATTTCAACTATGGCAGCAGGATGAGAAGCAACTCCTCCAGGTCCGGTCGCAAGGCTTCTCGTTCAATCGTCTGAAACCGTACTCCACGCTGGCGGAATACCTTCCGGAGATCGAGCGGGCATGGAAGACGTTCGTGTCGATGACATTGCCACTGCAGATCCACGTGATCCGTATGCGCTACATCAATCGGATTCTCCTGCCGACTCGGGGTGATCTCGTCAACCTAGACGACTACTTCGCCATTGGTCCCCGCCTCCCGGACAGCGATTCGCTCATCTTCACAGGATTCCTCGACCAGCACTCTGCGCAAGAGCGCGCCACGGGCAATGCGGTTACCATCATATTGACCGCCGGACAGCCGACGGAGGATGCGCGCGTGCCGATCATCCTCGATATCGAGACGTCGCGAGCAGTAAGCGTGCAGCCAGACGACTGGTCATCGATTCTCGAGATCGTGGAATCGTTGCGGCGCCTAAAAAATCGCGTATTCTTCAATTCGTTGACGGCAAAATGCCTGGAGCTGTTTGATGCCTCTTCTCAGTGAGCGCGCCGCGACAGTGGCCGCTGGCTACTCCTCGTTGCTCCCAGCCACCCACGCGCGGAGCGCAATCTCTCAGGAGGCGCGCCTCGTCCAGGAGCGCGCGAGCGCCGTGATGGAGTCCGGAGAGCGCTCTATTGCGCTCTTCGGCGGTAAGAGCAAGGAGCTCCGCGAGCTGTGGGCCGTGTTCGACGAGTCGCGTGAAGAAGGCGCCGACGAATCGGACGCCATCTCCTACCACGCGCTCGATATTGCGTCCGACTTCATCCGGGCGCTACCGGACGATGTTCCACTACCCGAGCTTGCCGGGGAGCCCGGAGGTTACGTCTCTATGGACTGGATCATGGGCCGGAGCCGGGTTTTTTCGGTCAGCGTGGGACCACGTCAGCGACTGCCGTACGCGTGGCTGGACGGAGCCGACCAGGGCCACGCGGTGGCATTCTTCGACCGCAGCTCTGTGCCGCCAAGGATCCTGGACGGCATCAGAAGGACTGTTGGTGTCGGAAAGCCTCCCTTCCGGGCTTCCTAGCACCGTCCGCGACGAGGAGGACCTCGCCCGATTCCTCTTTTCCCGAAGGGACCTCAGCGGCCACATCGTCAAGCACGGGGTCTTCATGCCGAGGCATGGGGAAACGTCCGTGTTCCGACATGGAAAGGCGCCCGGGGAAACGCTCTGGGAGCTTGGACGGCTCGCCGCGGGAGGCCGCTCGCTACGCGGCGCGGCGATGTTCAAGGCTCGGAGCGTCAGGGCAGCGGCCCTTGACGTGAATCCGGACGAGCCCCCGCCGCGCCATGCGGTGATTGTCGGCTGGGCTACGATCAGTTCCCACCCAGAGCTTGCTCGATCGCAGGACAAGGAAAAAGCTATGAAGTTGGCAGAGAGCGCCGAGGCTATCCGCTATACCTCGTAAGCTGAAGTCCGTTCGCCGCGGATCGACGGAGCGCATCGGCGGACTTCCGCATTGCAGATACTTTCACAGACAGGCTCGGCCAGCGGTGACCTGCGGCCCATCGTGCGTCGCGCCCCGGTTCTCCGTACCATAGCCACAGCAGCCCCCGGCCGAGCCATCCGCCCAGGAGCCGAGGGGTGAGCGCCCGACCGTCACCAATTCGCTCATGGATGGAGGCCCACCATGGCACAGCCGGCGCCCGAGGTCCTGCGAGCCCGCGACCCGAACCACAAGGTCGAAGTAGAGGACAGCCCCCGCTGGGTGCGCGTGGAGCTGAACGGCCTCATCATCGCCGACACCAAACACGCCAAGCTCCTTCGAGAGACCCAGCAGCGCCCGGTCTACTATTTCCCGCCGGAAGACGTCCGGCTCGACCTCATGCAGCAGACAGACCGGCACACCCACTGCCCCTATAAAGGGCAGGCCTCCTACTGGACGGTCGCTATCGGCGACCGGGTGGCCGAGAATGCGGTCTGGAGCTACCCGGACCCCTATCCAGAACACGACCAGATCCGGGGCCATCTCGCCTTCTACTGGAACCAGATGGACGCCTGGTACGAGGAGGCCGAGCAGATCTTCGGCCACCCCCGGGACCCCTACCATCGCGTCGACGTCATCGAGAGCACCCGACACGTCCGCGTCGCGATCGATCGGGAAACCGTCGCGGAATCGCGCAGGCCGCGCCTGCTCTTCGAGACCGGCCACCCGACGCGCTTCTACCTGCCGCGCGACGACGTGCGCATGGACCTCCTCTCGCCGACCGAGACGCGCACGCGTTGCCCGTACAAGGGTCAGGCGTCCTACTGGACGGCGCGGGTTGGCGACACGGAACTGGCGGACATCGTCTGGTCCTACGAGGACCCAATCCCGGAATGCCCCAAAATCAAGGGCTACCTCTCCTTCTTCAACGAGAAGGTGGACGTCTGGGTGGACGGCGAGCTGGAGAAGCGGCCCATCACCGGATGGTCGTAGCCCGTCTCGCGAGCCCAACGCTGCACGCGCCGGTGGAACGGAAACGCACTCTGGAGGAGATGTCATGGCCGCTTCGAGCGGAGAGAAGGCGCTGAAGCTCGGGATCGTCGCGCGATCTCAATACGCAGCCCTGAAAAATGAATCGGTCAAGCCGCGCGGGGCGACGCTCGAGTGCGTCGAGGTCGCTCCAATGCCCCGCCTCTTCGACCGCATGATCAAGGACCGCGAATTCGACGCATCGGAGATGGCGATCGTCACGTATCTCCAGGGCCGGGAATTTGGCGAGCCATTCACGGCGATCCCGGTCTTCCCCTTGCGCGCCTTCCCCCACGGCACGATCCTCTACAACGTCAACGCGGGGGTCCAGTCGCCAAAGGACCTCGAAGGGAAACGGATCGGCGTTCGCGCCTATGCTGGAACCGCGGGTGTGTGGGCCCGAGGCCTGCTCCAATCGGAGTACGGCGTCGATCCCGCGAAGGTGACCTGGATCATCAATGACCTTGAGCACATCGCGGCCTACCAGCTCCCGGCCAACGTCCAGCTCGTCAAGGGCGCGAACCTCGCCGAAATGCTGACGTCGGGCGAGATCGCGGCGGGCATCGGTGTGATGGGCGTCGATTCCCCCGAGGTCAAGCCTCTGATCCCCAATCCGCGTCAGGCGCAGGTCGAATGGTTCCGCAAGACCGGCGTCTTCCCCATGAACAACACCGTCGTCGTCAAGAACGAGCTGCTCACCTCGGACCCCGGCCTCGCCGAATCCCTCTTTGGCGCGTTTAGGGACGCGAAGGCCGACTACCTCCGACGGCTGTCCGAGCCTGGGGAGAAGACCCGGGACGAGGAGGCGGACCGCCGCCTCATGGAAATCGTGGGCAGCGATCCGCTCCCGGTGGGAATCGACGCCAATCGGAAGGCACTCGAGATGATCGTGCAGTTCTGCTACGACCAGCAGATCATCGCGCGGAAGCCCGACGTGGACGTGCTCTTCGCCCCCGCCACCCGGACCTTGACGTAGAGGGCCCGATGGAGACGGTCATTCTGAGCCCGCAGGCGAAGGATCTATCCAGGATTGCCCGTTACTGAATAGACCCTGCGCTTCGCTCAGTATCACGTGCCATTTCTTGGCCGCGCCTCTAGAAGCCGTAGAAGGCGCGCGGGTTCGTCTCGAGGAGCTTTGTCGCCACCGTCTCGCTGATCCGCCCGTCCTCGACCCAGCGCCGCACCTCTCCGAGGGCCTGCAAGTTCGCCGAGATGTCGCCGTGGCAGTAGTCGGTACCGATCATTAGGTTGTCCTCAGCGTCGAGGCGAACCAGGTACTCAATATCGTCCACGGGGTCGATGGCCACGAACAGGCGATTCGCCCGGAAGAGGTCCTGCTTGAGCTCGAAGGTCTGCGCCCGCTCGTGGAGCGCCTGTGAGCGCCGCTGCATCCCGAGCTGCGAGAGGCAGTAGGGGATCCACGACGCGCCGGCCTCGATGAACCCGAACCGCAGCCGCGGAAACAGGTCCGGTATCCCGGCCGTGATCAGGCCGATGAACGAGGCCATCAGCGGAAAGCCCCGATCCCACTCGCGTCCGGGCAGCGGGTGCCCGGTGTGAATGCAGATGGGCAGATCGAGCGCGCTCGCTTCCTCATAGATGGGAAAGAAGCAGGGATCGGTCACCGGCTTCTCGAGGTCATAGCCCCGCTTGTAGACGCCGCACGCCCCGTTGTCCTTTGCCCAGCGCAGCTCCTCCACCGACCGCTTCGCGTCCAGCATCGGGACCTGCGCCACCCAGCGAAGGCGACCACCGGACGGCGCGCACCGATCGGCCAGCCACCGGTTGTACGCCGACGCCAGCGCGGCCTCAGCCACCGGGTCGCTGGCGCCGTATCGGATGAAGAACGTCGGAAAGATGACCTGCACGTCGACGCCGAGCCGATCCATGTCGCGGAGTCGCACTGCAACGTCGTGCATCTCCCGCGCCGTCCGGGGTGGATGGTGTGCATCGTCGCGGATCGCCCTCGGGACCATTTGCCCACCCACGAGCCACCACCGCCCGCGCCCCGCATTGGGGCCATCGGGCGCCGCCTCCGTGGGCATGACGGTCACGGGTGCGAATTTGCGGCAGTCCCCATCGAGGTACTCCCACGTCGCTTCGCATTCGTCGACGTGGGTATCCGCGTCGATCACCATCTGGCTTTGACCTCCATCAGGAACGTTAGGCCCCGCCCCGTTCGCCCTGAGCCCTTCGGCTTCGCTCAGGACAGGCCTGTCGAAGGGCGCTCAGGACGGGCGCGGCACGTTCGGTTGACCGCATCCCATCACAGCCGGTAGAAGGCCCGGGCGTTATCGCCGAGGATCGCCGCCTTGTCGCCATCGCCCAGGTCGCCGCGCTCCAGGATCTCGTCGATCTCCTCCATGCAATTATCCATGCTGATCTCGTGCGGGAAGTCGGACGCGAACATGAAGGCCTGAGGACCGACCCGTTGCACCGCGTAGGCCAGGGCCTCCTCGTTGCCCTCGCACCCGACGAAGATTCGCGGCGATCGAAAATACTCGGCCACGGGCTTGTCGATGGCGAGGCCGCTGTAGAGCCGCTCGCGCTCCAGGCGGTCGATCACGAGCGGGATCCAGGCCGTGCCGCCCTCGAGAAAACCGATTCGCAGGTCGGGGAACGCGTCGAGCACTCCGTCAACGATGAACCCCGTCATGGCGATGGCCAGCGGGAAGGGCATCCCGAGCGCGCGGGTGGCGGGAAACACACGGTAGGTGTCGAACCCGAGGTCGCCATAGCAGCCTCCGTGTACGGCGAGGGCGCATCCGAGCTTCTGCGCTTCCTCGTAGATCGGCCAATAGTCCTTGTGACTCACGTGCGGCGTCAGCCCGTTCGAGGGAATCATCGCCGCCACCATGCCCAGCTCCGTCACCGCGCGCCGCAGCTCCTGAATGGCCGAGGGCACGTCCTGCATGGGAATGAGCGCGGCGCCCTTTAAGCGCGGGTTGAACTGCAAATACCGGTCGGAGAGCCAGTCGTTGTAGGCCCGCGCGTAGGCCACGGCCCAGTCGGGGTAAACGATCTGCCCAAAGGCCAGACCCGTCGTCGGATAGAGCACGGTTGCGTCCAGGCTGGCCTTGTCGAGAAACTCGACCCACCGCGCGGCGTTGATGCTCCGGTCGAAAGTGCCCGGCTGGCGCGGCCCGCGACTCACGGTAGGCGTGTGGAATCGGTCGAGGCTTGGAAGCACCGCGCCCCGCCCATCGCGATACGGCCCTTCGAGGAAGTCGCTGATCTCCTCCATGTTCTCCATCACATGGCCGTCAGCGTCCACGTAGCGGTTGACCATCGATGCTCCTCCCCTGCCTGGGCTCTCGGCTGGTCGCGGCGTCCCGCGCGGGCCGACGCCCTCCGTCAGCGCGACAGCCAAAGGGTAGCGACCCGCGGTGACGTCGTCAACGAATGATTGAGCCGCGTGATTGCACTGCCACCGCTTGCCGGCCTCGGCGGGTGGCGGTACGCTCGCCGGGGAACTCGACGACGGAGTGGACCGATGGGCACAAGAGCGACGTATGGGCTCGTCTGGATGGCGCTCTGCGCTCTCACCGTACACTGCGGTCCTCCGCCGCCGGGGGCCGACCGCGGCCGAAGCCAGGATCCGCAGGTCGTCGGGCCGAAACGCCTGGTAGCCGCGATCCACGGGAACCCGGTGTCGGTGAGCAACGCGCTCAACGCTGGCGGCGGCGGTCGCATCGACGGCGGACAGGAGCTGAGCGGGCTGACCAGCTCGGGGTTCGCCGTCCAGAGCACCTCGGGCGAGTGGATCCCGCTGCTCGCGGAGCAGCTGCCGAGTCTCGAAAACGGACTCTGGACCCTCCTGCCCGACGGCGCGATGGAGACGACCTGGGTGATCCGCCACGGCGCGCTCTGGCACGACGGCGCGCCCTTCGTGGCCCACGACATCGAGTTCACCGCGGAGATGAACAACGACGGAGCAATGCCCTGGCCCATCGACCCCATCTATCCATACGTGGACTCTGTCCGCGCCGTCGACGATCGGACGCTCGTCGTGAGGTGGAAGGAGCCTTTCATCCGGGCGGACCAGGTGCCGTTCAATCCGCCCTTCCCGAGCCACCTCCTGGAGGAGCGCTATCGGGCGGATAAGGACAACGTCGCGACCCTTCCCTACTGGACGACCGACTTCGTGGGAACCGGTCCGTTCCGCGTCCGCGACTTCGTGCGCGATAGCCACGTCGTTCTCACGGCGTTCGACCGGTACGTCCTCGGGCGGCCCAAGCTGGACGAGCTGGAAGTCCGCTTCATCCCGGACGATAACGCCATCGTGGCGAACCTGCTGGCCGGCGCGATTGACCTGACCCTGGGACCAGGGATGTCCCTCGATGAGGGAATTCAAGTGCGCGACCGCTGGGCCGAGGGGACGATGAGCTCCGGCGTCTCGAGCGTCATCAATCTCAACCCCCAGTTCCTCAATCCGGACCCGCCCGTTCTCCTCGACGCGCAGTTCCGCCGTGCGTTGTATATGGCCATCGACCGGAAGCGGCTCTCGGACGAGCTGATGTTCGGCCTGTCCGAGATCGCCGACGGCACGATCAACTCTGCCGAGGTCGAGTACCCGTACGTCGCCTCGTCCATCGTTCGATACCCGTACGACCCCGACCAAGCGGCTCGGATCATCGACGACCTCGGGTTCCGGAAGGGAGGCGACGGCATGCTCGTTGACGCAGCGGGCAAGCCGCTCTCGGTGCAGATCATGGCGACTCAGGACGACAGCAACGCGAAGCCGCAGCTCGCGGTTCTCGACTCGTGGAAGGCGCTGGGCGTGACGCCGGACGCGGAGGTCGTGACGCCGCAACGGCAGCGCGACCTCGCGTATCGGGCGAACTTCCGAAGCTTCTCGCTACAGTCGGGTATCGTCAACGGGGCCGATGGCGTGAACGCCCTGCTCAGCCGGGAGGCGCGCCTCCCCGAGCGCAACTACCGCGGGCGCAACTACACTCGCTTCATGAACCCGGAGATCGACGCGCTCGTGGATCGCTACTTCACCACGATCCCCTTCGCGGATCGCATGCAGGTCTTGAGTCAGATCATCCACTACACGACGGACAACCTCGTATGGATGCCGCTCTACTGGCGCATGCTGCCGACGCTCGTGAACAAACGCGTGGTCGGCGTGCAGCCGCACGGCAGCGGCAACCAGTGGTGGAACGCGCAGCTCTGGGACGTGCAGTAGCGTCGGCCCCACCCTCCCCCGCCGCGGCCGGGGAGGGGGCTGCGAATTCGCCTCGCCCCCCAGCGGGGGGAGCAAGAATCAACCCCTTCCCCCATTGCGGGGGAAGCAAGAATCAACCCCTTCCCCCATTGCGGGGGAAGCAGGAATCAACCCCTTCCCCCATTGCGGGGGAAGCAGGAATCAACCCCTTCCCCCCTTGCGGGGGAAGGCGGGGATGGGGGGCCTCACGCCCAACGCAACCCTCCCCGTTGTCGTGCAGGGGGAAGCAAGAATCAACCCCTTCCCCCCTTGCGGGGGAAGGCGGGGATGGGGGGTGTCACCGGGGCGCGGCGCCTAATCTCCGCGGTACTTCCACTGATACGTCGGGTTCGTGTAGACCTCCGGGGGCATCCGCGACTCGATTCCGCGCTTCGCCAGCTCCGCCTCGAACCGACGCCGAATCTCGGGGTCCTCCTCCGTATACGGAATCTGCCGCGCGTCGAGAGACTCATCGGTGTCAAACACGCGCCCCGGTCGAGCGATGGCGAGGTAACGAGCCGGTGTCGTGCCCGTGTTGAAGTGCTGGTGGTACCACTGGTTCGGCGGCACGAACACGCTCGCCTCGCCCCACGGGACGTACGTCTTCTCCTTCTCACCGCCCTGCGGCCACAGCACGCTGAAACCCTCTCCCTCCGGAATGACGATCACGGTCCCCGGGCCGTGGCGGTGCGCCATCTTGTACGTCCCGACCGGGAACACCGACATGTGGCCACCCCGGCCGGTGCGCGACCGAAAGTCGACGACGCTGCCGCCCGCGCCGCGACGTCGGTGCGCTTCCAGCTTGTCCCAGCTCTTCATATCTGGGAAGAAATTTCCCACCCACAGCGCGCGGATGCCCCGCTCGCCCGGATCGTCGCGCTCGACGGACACCGCCTCGGAGAACGCGTTCGCCTCGCGGTAAACGATGTCGAGATCGACGAAGTCATTACTGAAGAAGAATTCGGGAATGGGCATGATGAGCATCGCGAGGGGGAGGTAGTTGCACTGCAGCAGGCGGACTTCCTCACCCCCCCGAACGTTACTGAGCTGATACGTGTAGTTCGGCGGAATCATGAACAGGCTGTTCTTCTGGAACTCGAATTGCCGCTTGGGCTTGTCGCCCGCCCAGACGGTGCACATCCCGTGCCCCTGGACGCAGTAGCACATCTCCTCGAGCGCGATCTTCCACGGCGGCAGCGTCTCGCCGCCCGGGATGGCCGTGACGCGGGACTCCTGGATGTCCTCCTGCCCGGCCAGGACCAGGAACGCGGCGCGGCACTGGCGAAACTCCCACCACCCTACCTCGACCGTCCGAAGGTCCTCGATGAAGAAGGCGCGGTGGATGGGAATCCCCTGCCGCCTGATCCACTTCTCGTAGGGCGTGAGCCGCTCGTCCGGCGCGATCACGCGCCGCCCCTCCTCTGTCGCTGCCATGGCCACTCCAGCTTTCAAATAATCGCATCGGTTTGCGCGGGCTGTGGCGCCCGCCGTTCGCGGGCGGCAAGGGCTGCCTACCGCGGCGCTGCTGCTGTTGTACCACGCGCGGGCGCGTCGTCCGTCGCGCAACCGGGATCACGGTAGCTTTCTTCCCGGTTCCCTCCGCGCCCATTATGATGGCGTCGTGTGCTCGCAGAGAGCGCTCGGCGCCCTGCCAAGGAGGTGCAGCGTGAAGTTCGGGGCCTACGCGATGCCGAGCTTTCGAGAAGAATTCGGACTGACCCAG
>DASRDP010000111.1 GCA_035652535.1 Chloroflexota bacterium | reverse complement strand
TTTCGAAAGTCCCCGTTCCCCAAGCACCCATGAGTCTTCTCCGTCTGGCTGACGTTTTGCCGTTCAATGGCGAACGCCGAACGGTCGCGCCAGCGTAGCACGGCCGCGAGGAGCCGCGGGTTGGGGAGCGTTCATCTTCATCGAGGCGCGTAGGAGAAACCCGGTGGGTGGATTTGCGAGGCTGCCGCCGTCAGCACGGCCACGACGATGAGCGCCATCAGGATCCATCGGTACCGACCGGCAACGGGCCACACGCGAGAGAGCGCGAGCCGAAGAACGCCGGTGGCCGCCACAAAAAGAGGAGTGAGCAGCGGCCGCTGCTTCCAAATCGGATCCCCGCCGGCGCCGGGGTCGTAGAGCCCGATCCCCGAGAAGTGCTCGCAACAGGGCAACACGTTGCTCAGGATGGCAGGACACATCAGTGCCGCGAGGATCGACGCCCCGACTGCATCCGCCCAAGGCCTTCTCATTGGCGACTTGAGGCGCTCGCCGACCGTTGCCTGACTGGATGCCGCCCGCGAATCAGCATGGGGTTGACCCGATCTGATGGACGGTTTCGTTACGCTACTGCTCTCTGCACGGAATGTATCAGCTCAAACTCGACAGGGCTGGTGTAGTTGATCGCGGAGTGGCGGCGCTGGAGGTTGTAGAAGCCGTCGATGTAGTCGCCGATCGATAGGGCGGCGCCGGCGCGACTCTCGAAGTCATCGATTCCTTCGAGCTCGCGCTTGAGCGTCGAGAAGAAGCTTTCGGCGACGGCATTATCCCAGCAATCACCCTTCCTGCTCATGCTGCACTCGAGGCCTCTGGCGTCCAGGGCCTTTCGGTAGTCGCTGCTCGCGTACGTGCTGCCACGATCGGAGTGGTGAACGAGACCAGCGGCCGGGCGCCGACGCGCCAGCGCCGTGTCCAGAGCGGCGAGCGCGAGGTGGCGATCCACGTTCTGGCTGGCCGCCCACCCCACCACGCGCCTCGAGAACAGGTCCAGGATCACGGCCAGGTACAGCCAGCCCTGTGCCGTCCAAACAAACGTGATGTCGGTGACCCACGCCCGATCGGGGGCACTCGCCGTGAAGTCCCGCTCGAGCACGTTCGGCGCGATCGGGAAGTCGTGCTTCGAGTCGGTGGTCGTGCGGAAACGGCGCCGCGTCCGCGCCGCCAGCTTCTGCTCGCGCATCAGCCTGGCCACGCGCTTGCGGCCCACACACTCGCCGGCGGCCTTGAGCTCGGCGTGCACGCGGGGACTGCCGTACCGACGCTTGCTGGCCGCGTGCGCCTGCACCACCTGCTCCGTGAGCTTGTCGTCGCGACGAGCGTGCAGCGACCGGGGGCGTCCCTGCGCGGCGTAGAAACCGCTCGGAGAAACGGCCAAGAGGCGACAGAGCACAGCGACGGGGAAGGCCACCTTCTCCTCGGAGATGAACGCGAACTTCACGCGTTCTCCTTGGCGAAGAAGGTGGCCGCCCTTTTTAAAATCTCCCGCTCCATCCGGAGGACTTTCACCTCCCGTCGTAGCTGCGACAGCTCCTCCTTCTCCGCGGTGGTGAGCGCACCGGCGGGCCCCCTCCCAGCATCCACGTCGGCCTGCTGTACCCACGTCCGTACGAGGCTGTCTGCCAGCCCCAGCTCCCGCGCGACCTGGCCGGCGCTTCGCCCGCCGGTTCGCACAAGGGCTACCGTCTCAGCCTTGAACTCGCGCGTGTGGACGCGCCGGACCCGCTTCTTCGTTTCCATCCTCGACATGTGGCACCTTTCTACGCCCATCTGACTGAGCGTGGGTGTCCACCAAATTGGGTCAACTCCACGATCGATCTCTCGGATTCGAGCGACAAATCCGAATCCGTCCGTCGCCGCGTCGAACGGCTTGGGCTCTCTCGGGACGATATCCGCCGGATTCAGCGTGAGGCCCAAGCGCGAAGACCAACCCCGGAACGCCTCCGGGAAATCCGGATCGAAGCCCTTCGGCGCGCGCTCGTCCAGCCCTCGACCCGACTGCCGCGGGCCAAGACCGTCCTGCGGGCGTTCACGGATCTTCAGGCCGCACGAATTCAGCGCGTTTACCTCTT
>DASRDP010000110.1 GCA_035652535.1 Chloroflexota bacterium | reverse complement strand
GGTCCGCTGGATGGCGCGCGGATGGTGTTCGCTCCCGGTCCGCTGGATGGCGCGCGGATGGTGTTCGCTCCCGGTCCGCTGGATGGCGCGCGGATGGTGTCCTCGCTGCCGGGCCGGGGCCTGCTTCCGTGGGTCGCGCTGGGGCTCGCCTTCGCGCTCTCCCTGCGCGTCCTGAACCTTCCGTACGTGGACGACGCGTTCATCACCCTCACCTATGCGCGCACCTTGTTCACCTCCGGCACGTGGGGGATGTTCCCCGGGCAGGTCGCGAACACGGCGACCTCGCCCCTCGACGTCGTCCTTCTGGGCGCGATGGGGCGCGCGCTCGGCTCGTACACCGGCGCGGTAGTGGTGGCTTCGGCGCTGGAGCTGCTCGCGCTGTCCGTCGCGGCCCGTTCGCTGGCGCGGCGCCTGTTCGGCTCGCCGGTGTTCGCGGTGGTCGCCACCGTCGCCGTCGCCACGAACCCCCTGGTGCTCTCCAGCCTCGGGCTCGAGGGGCTCCTCTCCGCGGCGCTCCTCCTCGCGGTCGTCTGGTGCTGGCTCGCGGAGCGATTCGGGTTGATGGCCGTCTTCCTGGGGCTGGCGGCGCTCGCTCGGCCGGACGCCCTGCTGCTGGCGATCCTGCTGGGCGGGCTGCTCATGGCGCAGCGGCGGCTTCGCTGGGAGCACGCGGCGCTCTTCCTCGGCGTCATCGGCCCGTGGGTGGCGTTCTCGTGGACGCAGCTCGGCTGGGTTGTGCCCGACACCCTCATCCTGAAAGTCGCGGAGGGCGCGTTCGTCTCGGACCGCTACGCCAACGGTTGGCAGAACTACGCGCGGGCGTACCCGCTGGCGACCCTCGGCTCGCTGATCCTCGCGCCCTTCGCGGTCCTCGCCCTCCGGTCGCGGCGAGGGGAGGTGCGCGGCGCGGCCCTCCTGCTGCTGGCGTACGCCGCCACCCACTTCGTCGCGTACAGCCTGCTTCGCGTGTGGGCCTTCCAGTGGTATTACCTGCAGGAGGTCGTTCCGCTGGAGCTGGTCGGCGCGCTGGGCGTCGCGGAGCTGCGGGATCGCGTGCGCGGCGCGGCGCTGACGACGCTCGTCGGCGCCTTGCCGCCGGTCGCCGCGCTGGTGGCGCTGGTGCTGGCCGTGGGCTATCCCATTCGGGAGCCGTTCATCCACTCCAACTGGGCGACGATGGCCCAGTACCGCGAGATCGGCCTGTGGGTCCGCGATCACACAGACCGGCGTGATCGAATCGCCGTGACCGGCGAGGTCGGGACGCTCGCCTTCTACGCGGACCGGGATTTCGTGAGCCCGTTCACGAGTTCGGCGTTCGCCACGGCGCTGATTCGGTCGGTGGAGGAGAACGCGGACGCGAGCATGCCGCCGGTCGCCGCCTTGGTGCGCCTCTCGACCGCCTGGCGCCGGGCGGCGCCGACGCCCGATCCCTCGTTCCTGCTGGAGCACAGTCGTCCCGGGGCGGGCGATCCCGCCGCGTTCGATGGGAGCGACGCGCTGATGGTGTGGGAAACGTCGACGCGCTGGTACCCGAACGGTCGGGAAGTGTTTCGTCGGCACGGGCCGTGACCATGGGACCCCTGGGTGATGGTGGGGTTACGCCCTCACCGCCGGCCGCTTTTGCAGCGGCGGGCGAGGGGGAGCTGCCCTCACCGCCGGCCGCTCCTGCATCGGCGGGCGAGGGGGTGTTGCCCTCACCGCTGGCCGCTCCTGAATCGGCGGGCGAGGGAGAGTTGCCCTCACCCCCGCCCTCGCCCGCCGCGGCGGGCGAGGGGGAGCTGCGCTCACCGCCGGCCGCTCCTGTATCGGCGGGCGAGGGGGTGTTGCGCTCAACGCCGGCCGCTCCTGCCTCGGCGGGCGAGGGGGCTGGTCGCGTCGCGGCGTTTGGGGGTGTGGTCGCGGCGCTGGCGGTGGGGATCGCTCTGCGCGTCGCGCCCGTCCTGTCCGCCGACTTTCCGCTGACGGACGGCGGCCTCTTCCTGATCATGATCGAGGCGGTGCGCGCCGCGCACCTCGCCCTCCCGGCGACGGTGCACTACAACGGAATGGACCTGCCGTTCACCTACCCGCCGCTCGGCTTCTATCTGGCCGCCGGCCTCGCCGAGCTGACGGGCGCCAGCCCAATCGATCTCCTTCGGTTCATCCCGCTCGCGGTGAGCCTCGTGGCGCTTCTGGCATTCGCGTGGGCGGCTCGACGGGCGACGACGTCACGGATCGCGGCCGCAATTGCCATCTGGCTCTTCGCCCTGGCGCCCGGCGCGTACGTGCCGTTCCTGATGGGAGGTGGGCTGACGCGTGGGCTCGGGTTCCTTTTCGCGATCGTGGCCCTCGACCAGGCCTACGCGATGTACCGGACCCGATCGCGCGCGGCCGTCGCCCTGTGCGCCGTCATGTCCGGACTCACGCTGTTGAGCCACCCGTCCGTCGCGTGGTTCCTGGCGTTCAGCGCGGGCGCGATCTTCCTGGCCTTCGGCCGAAACGGAGCGGGCCTGGCTCGGTCCATCGCCGTCGGCATCGGGGCCCTCGCGATCGCGAGCCCGTGGATCGGGGTGGCGATCTGGCAGAATGGCCCGGGCGCGTTTCTCGCCGCGTTTCAGAAGGGCTCGTTTCTGCTCGGGACCGCGTCTTCGGCCGCCACACTCGAGAGCGTCGCGACGACCGTGTTCCTCTTGGCGCTGCTCCTCGGCTGCCTCGCACTGGCGACCTCCGGTCGCCGCGGGCTCTTCGCGCTGGGCTGGATCGGACTGATCCTGGTCCTCGCACCGCGCGAGCTCGCGCGCGCGAGCATCATTCCCATGTCGCTCGCCGCCGGCGAGCTGGCCGCCGCCGGGATCTCCTGGATCAGGCCCTGGCGGACGGCGGCGCCGGGCGTTGGCGGCTGGGGCCGATGGCGACGATGGGTGGGTCCCGCGCTCGCCGCCTCGGCGTTCCTCGCGCTCTGGCCCGTCACGGTCGTGCTGCTGACCGACCGCGATGGATTCGTCGCCCTTTCTCCGCCGGAGCGCGCCGCCATGGCCTGGGCATCGCAATCGACGCCTTCGTCGAGCCGGTTCCTCATCATCACGGGGCGCCCGTGGCCGCGCGATCGGGTGAGCGAGTGGTTTCCGGTGCTGGCGGGCCGCGTGAGCGCGGTCACGCCGCAAGGGACCGAGTGGACATCGGACGGGCGATTCGCGCGGCTCAGCGACGCGAACGCGCTCGCGCAGGCATGCGCCGTCAACGATGCTACGTGCCTGGACCGGTGGCGCGAGGAGACGGGGATCGGGGTGGACTAAGTCTATCTGGCGCGAGACGGGTCGCGCCGCTGCTGTCCCGCGCTCGAAGGCTCCCTTCGCGCGGATCACCGCTACCGGGCAGTATTCAACGAGCCTACTGCGGTAGTGTTCGCGCGAGCCGACGCCCGTTGAGCGCGGGATTGGCGGCGGGAGCGCGTCCCTCGGCCTCCGGCATCCTCACGGCCGTCGCGATCGTCGCGGGGGTCGTGCTTCGGCTGGCGCCCGTCGCGACCGTCGACTTCCCCCTAAACGATGGCGGACTCTTCCTGCAGATGATCCGCGAGGTGCAGGGGAACGGCTACGCGCTGCCCTCGCTGAGCCACTACAACGGGCTCGCGATCCCGTTCGCGTATCCGCCGCTGGGCTTCTACGTCGGCGCGCTCGTCTCCAGCATGCTGAGGATCGACGCGATTCAGGTCCTCCATCTGGTCCCGCCTGCGACGGCGGTCCTGTCGCTGGGGGCATTCGCGCTTCTCGCGCGCGCCGCCATCTCGGCGCCTGCTGGAGCGGCCGTCGCCACGCTGGCGTTCGCGGCGGTTCCCGGGAGCTACGTCACGATGATCATGGGCGGCGGGCTGACGCGCGCGCTCGGCCAGCTCTTCGCGATCCTGGCGCTGTGGGCTGGCCTGGAGTTCGCCCATCGCGCTCGGTGGCTTCCGTGGCTTGGGCTCGTGGTGTTCGCGGCCGGAGCCGTGCTATCGCACCTGGAGTGGGGGCTGTTCGTCGGCGTGGGCCTCCTCGTCCTTCTGCTCCGGCGCGGTCGGGACCCGGTCGCGGCTCGCGGGTTCTTGTCGTCGTTCGTCGCTATCGGCGTCGTGACCGCGCCGTGGTGGGCGACGATGCTCGCGCGCTATGGGCCCGGGCCGTTCGCGACGGCGAGCGAGTCCGGCTCGTGGGTCACGCTCCTCGTCTCGCAACGGGGCGACGATTCTTCGATCGCGTTCATCGCCTTCGCCGTTGCCTGGGGCGCGCTGTGTTCGGTGGCGGTTGCCCGAGGCGGGGCGCCATGGCTCCTCGTCGGGTGGATCGGCCTGCTCGCCCTGGCGGACTTTCGGGCGTTTGGGCAGCTCGCCGCGATTCCCGCGTCCGTCGGGCTCGGCTGCGGCGCGAGCGCGCTGGCCATGGCTGCGGAGCCGATCGGCGCGCGGCTGGGCGTGCGCCCGGCCATGCGCGCACGGTTCGCGCTGGAGCGGGAGTCGCGGCTATCGGCTGGCGGGCAGGGCCCACCGGTGGCCGCGAAGCGAGGGGAACCAGACGGACCTGCGATAGGCCCGCGTACGCTCCCGCGGGCGGTCCTGCCGGCGCTTGGCGCCGTGCTGGCGGCCGCCTGGGTGGGCGTGGTCATCGTCATGAACCTCGCCTCGTATTCCGCATTCCGTGGCGCGCTCGTGCCGCTGTCGCCGCCAGAACGCGCCGCGATGGCCTGGGTCGCCGCCGAAGCGCCCGCTGGCAGCGAATTCCTCATCATTCCATCGACCGGCTGGGCGATCGACCGGGTTGGCGAGTGGTTTCCCACGCTGGCCGGCCGGCGGAGCCTCGCCACCGTGCAGGGGACCGAGTGGATCCCGGGCGCCTTCGAGCGCACGGAGCGGGCATACGCGGCCGCGCGGGCCTGCGGCGGGTCGGATGCCGCGTGCCTGGACACGTGGTCCGCCGCGGCCGGCGAGCGCTTCCAGTACGTATATCTTCCGAAAAGCGACGTGCGGCCGTGCTGCGATGCTCTCCGCGCGGCGTTGCGCGAGGACCGGCGCTATGCGGTTGTTTACGACGGCCCAGGGGTGACGATCTTCAGGCGCGTCTCACCGTAATCTGCCTCTTTCCACGGCCCGCTCCGCCCAGGAGCGGCGACGCGAGGATGGACCGGTCGGCGCTGCGCGGTCCGTGGCGGGACGTTTCGCTCAGGGGGAAGCTTGCGCGATTGAGGCGACCGTCGTTGCGCTTTCCTCGCTCGCACGACTTCTCAATTGCGCGATCGACCAGCCCAGGAGATAGAGATTGACGAAGAGCACGCCAACGTTGCCCAGGTCGAACACGAGGCGAAGCGTGGCGAACATCACGTATGGAGCGATGAGCCACACGGCGAGCGTGGCTATCGATATCCGTCCCCGGGCGGCCAGGTACAGGAGGGGGATCGTCATGGGAAGCCCCATGTGGGTGTGCGCGTGCCAGGCAACCGCGCTCGTCGCGGCAAAGGAGCCGAGCACGACGAGGGCGAACTGCTCCGGCGAGGCGTCCCGAGCATTGAGCCACAGGGCGAGGCCCGCGACCAGGGTGGCCACCAATCCGGCCATCGCGAGCGTCCACGCGAGCTGAGCCGGAAGCGCGTCGGACAGATGGATTGCGAGAGATCGCCAGTTCATCATGTCGCGCGGAACGGTGCTTGGAACGTGGCCCGAGTACAGGAAGATCAGCCGGGCATCGGCGAGGAGGGCATCGATTCCGCCAAATGCGAGCGAAATTCCGACGATTCCCGCTCCTCCGGCGGTCGCTCCGAGAGCCGCGCGCCATCGCCGGGCGACGAGGAGCCCCGGGGCGATGAGCATCAGGGTTTGCGGTTTCAACAACATGCAGCTCAGCCACAGTCCCGAGCGGAGCTCCGCGCGGGCGATGGCGAGGCGGAAGAATTCGCCCAGGAAAATGGTGAGCCATCCGTTCACCTGTCCGAACTGGAACGTTTCGAGCATGGGGAAGGACAGGCACAGGGCGAGCAGCAGGCTACGGGTGGCAGAACCCCCAACGCCTCTCCAGAACCAGACCAGGTACCCCAGCGTCATGACGACGTTGACGGCCGTCCAGACGACAAAGCCGAGGTCTGGCGGGAGCAAGAGCAGTGGACCCAGAAGCGCAACGAAACCCGGGAGGTACGGGGTGGGAATCGTGGCCCATTGCAGCTCGTGCAGCGGGGAGGCGAAGGCGTGGACGAGCGGCTCCTGAAGCTGGCGCTGAAGGTCGAGATCGTACACCGCCGCGAAACCCGCGGAGCGAGCGATCTGCGCGGACGCCCAGAACGAGCGGTAGTCGACGCCGACGTACAGGAATAGTCCGCGCGTGACGTACATGTAGACGTCAAACGCCAAATACAGCGCAGCGAAGATGGTGACGAAAAAGGCGAGTCGGTGTGCAGCCGGGATCGGTCGGAAGGGCCTGCGCTGCCGACGCGCCGCTTGCTCGATCTCAGCCACCGTCGGCAGCCGTGTCGGCGCGGAGTCTGTAGGCCACGGCGCTCCCATCGCGCGCGGCAATTGGAAGGCCGAGCTGAGAACCGGGGTCATTCAGCCCGATCTGGCGCTCTTCGGGCCCGACGATGATGTAGGAGACGCGATTCGCGCGCAGGAATCGGAGGAGCGAGTCGTTTGACAGCTCGCCTTGGTACATGGCCTCCATGTTCCGCTCTTTGCTCGCAAAGTCAATGGTGCCCGCCCGTCGTGCCAGGGCCACGCGCCCCGGGAGAATACCCGAGAGGACGTCGCCGGTGGTGACCGCTCCAATCGTCACGTCGTCGGGCCCGGTGTTCGCCGCGAGCCACTCCCCGACCGCGTACGTGTTCCGGTCGATGCCATACAGGTGGATGGGGCGGTTCGTCGCGGCCGAGATTGCGAGCGCGCCGTACACGGTGAGCGGGAGGCTCAGCGCGGGAACGATGAGCGATACGTTGGCGGCGGCCGTCGCGAGGCTCCTTCGAGCGCGCAGCCATCGAGTGGAGAAGCGCCTCAAGGCGTCGTGCGCCGTAGGCCAGCCGACGGCGGCAAGGACGGCCATCGCAGGCTGTAGGCCGAATGCGAGGCGGTGTTGATACGCCAGCGGGAGGTACATGCACACTGTCCCGGTGGCGAGCCAGCTCAGGAGAATCACCGCGTTTGCGGGCTGGCCATCCACCGGAGCGCTCCGACTCCGGCGGCGCCAGAGCTGCCACAGGGCGACGATGGTCAGGATGAAGACGACGCCGTAGTCCATGGGCAGCTCCCATGGCCGCGGGCTCGGGAGGGTATTGGCCTCGCCGTGGGTTTTGCTCCAAAAGGGGTCGAGGGTGAACGTGACGAAGTTGTAGAGAAGGAGTGGCGCCCCAGCAACGCCCGCCACGAGGCCGGTTAGGAGCCCGTTCGCGGTGATCGTCCGATCACGAATGACGCGTGCGAGGAAGAAGACGGCGATCGTTGCCAGAACCGTCGGCAGGTTGAACGGATGCAGCAGGGCGAGGGAAACAATAGCGACGGCGATCATGCAGAGGGCGCCCCGGTGTCCACGAAACGCGGGCTGGATGCAGATCAGCGCGCTGAGGGTCATGACGAGGGCCAGACCGAGGTGCGGTGCGGTGAACAGGAGCCCGAAAGTTACCACTTGAACCGACGGTTGTCCCGCCAGGGTCGTTCGAACTCCGACGCTCTCGAGGATTGGGACGAGAAAGAGCGTGAGCCCACCAGAGCAGATGGCGAGGACGAAGGCGAGCCTGCGCCCGCGAGCACTGGGGAGGAACGTCGCCACGAAGACGTAGAGCGTAGCGATGAGGAGCACGCGGGTGACGTTCTCCGCCGCGGCGAATACGGCAAGGTCCGGAAGGCCCGTCGTGGCTGCGAGCTTCCCCAACGCGACGTAGAGCGGGAACATGAGGGCAGGATGGTGGGACTCGGCCGTCGCGGGGTTGTGAATAAGCCAGGATGTCGTCCTCTCGCCCTCCAGCATGGCCGCCCTGTACGCGCTGAAATCCTCGTGGTACCAGTAGTTTCCGAGGTGGATCCGGTCGGTTGGTCCTGCCAGGCGCTCGACGGTAGGTGGAACTTGCGTGAGAAGCAGGATAACCGCGCCGACGAGCAGCAACGCTTGCCATTCGGCACGAGCGATCGCGGGAAAAAGCGCGGGGGGCCGGTCTGGTGCGATCGCGCCGGGCGGGCGCGCGTCCCAGGATTCCGTCGCCCTCGACCATGGAGGAGTAGGGTTCGGAATCGTCGGCACTCCCGCGCCACCCTGGGGGGTGGAATTCGAGCCGGCGGTTGATTCAGCCACGGGCCGGGGTCGCCTCTGTTGGGGCGTCGAGTGCTCCGGGAGGAACGCGATACGCGACCGTGTTGCCGATGCGCACGGCAACGGGAAGATGGAGCGCGATGCCGGGGTCCATCGGTCCGATGGATCGCTCACCCGGGCCAACCACGACGTATGAGACGCGATTGGCGCTCAGGAACGCGCGGGCCTGATCCACCGACAGCTCCCCACGGTAGAGAGAGATCAGCATGGCTGACTTCTCCTCGAAATGCAGGGTAATTGGCTGCCCAGCCACCACTCTCCCGTTCACCATGCCGGCAAGGACGCTCCCGACGATCGGGGCGCTCGCAACGACATCGTCGGACGTCGTGTTCGCGCTAAACCATTCACCCACGGCGTAGGTGTCCGGATCGATTCGGTACTGGGCCGACGGAGTGTCGGTGGCCAGCGAGATGAGGAGGCTCAGAAATATCGTGAAGGCGGTCGCGCTCGCGAGGGCCACGGTGGGATAGGTGACCAGACGCCGCGCGAGGGCCGCGGCGCGGGCTTCGCTCGTTCCGCGGCCCTCGATTAGACGACGCAGTCGATGGCATGCTGCGTCCCAGCCGATTACCGCGAAGACGACGAGCGCGGGTTGAAATCCGAGCAGGAGGCGAATCTGGTAGAAGACCGGATCCATCGACCATACGAAGGCCGACGCGAGAAATGCGATAAGCAGCCAGCGGCTCGCGGAGCCAGTCCCTCCTGTTGTCACGACGTCTTGCCCGATGGGTCCAGGGACTCGCGCTGCGGTGTGCGGCCGGAACGTCGCAATGAGGCCGAGACAGGCCAGCACGAAGACGATTCCGAAATCGACAGGGAGCTCCCAGGGCATTGAGCTATGGAACACAATCGGCGAGCTGTATGCCGTGTTCCAAAATGGATCGAGTCGGAATGTGACGAAGTCGATGAGCAAGATTGGAGCAGCGCAGATCGTCGCGACAACCAAAGGGGAATAAGTTCCCACCTGGCGCCGAGATCCCAACACCCATCGCGCGACGGAGAAGAGGCCAAATGTCGTGAGGACAACCGGGAGGTTGAAGGGGTTGAGGAGGCTCAGCGCAACCACCGCGGCGCCGAGAAATACAAGAGCGCGACGAGATCCGGCTAGCGCGGCGATGAAAAATACGAACGCCAGCAGGAAGGCGGCGTAGCCAAGCGAAAGATGCGGCGCCAGGAACAGCGCAACGAAGGTGACATATTCCATCGAGGCCTTTAAGCCAAGAGCGGACTCCACACGGAGCAGCGACGAAATCGCGTGCTCCCAAACCGCGAACCCGCCTCCGAACATGGCAAGGATAAATGCGAGCCTTCGACCAGACGCCTCGGGAAGAAATGCGGCCAAGAACACGTACATGGAAACTGATAGCGCAATACGTCCGAGGTTCTCCAAAATCGCGAAGGCGGTCAACAGAGAGGCGCCGGCCCAGGCAGCGAGCTTTCCGGCCGCGACGTAGAGCTGGAATCGAAAGGCTGGGTCGTGTGGCTCCGCGGTGAACGTGTTGTGTACGAGCCAGGACGTTGTCGTGGCGCCTTCCCGCATTGCCGCCAGGTACGCAGCGAAGTCCTGGACGTACAGGTACGTTCCCACGTGGACGAAGTCGCGCGGTCCGAGCATGCGCTCGATAGTCGGTGGTACCTGCGTTAGAGCGAAAATGGCGAGCGTGGCGATTGCGAGCCAGCGCCATTCATCGCGCGATATGGAAGGAAGCGCGTGCGCCTGTAAGCTCACCCGATGTGCCGTCGATGTCCGAGGAACTCGCACGTCGCGCGTGGCCGTTAGCGGTGCAGCGCCGGGTCGAGCTGCCTCACCAGGGGAGAGCTGTGTCACGCCGAAACACCACACCTATCGCACTTGTCGCGAAAGCCTGCGCTCAGTGGTCCATTGGCTGATGACCGATCGGGGTGTCTTCGTCATCGAAGCATTGGATCACATCGCCGATTTGCGTGCCGGTGGCGTCAATCGTCCCCGCTGGGAGCTCGAGCACAGCGTGGGCGCCAAAGACGAGGCGACTCAAGCGAAACGGCTTCATCGACCGAACCAGATGCAGGACAGCGCCCTCGCGGCTGATGAAGATGGCGTCGAATGGGTAGCGCATGAAGAAGCTGTGGATGCTGGAACATGGTCGGATCAGGAGACCGGAACCAGTCGACAGCGCCCGGGTTCCTAAAAGGCCGCGTCCTCTGGTCCAGATGTTATCAGCGACGCTACCCCGCTCGGCGAGGGTCGCGTCGCGGGTTGCATTCCACGCCTTCATTCGCAGGAAGGCGCGACTCAGCCGACGAAATGGGACTGCGACACCTGCGGCCAGAGGGGCCCCAGCAACACGACGCATAGCGCCGGAAAGATGAACAGCAGCATGGGGAAGAGCATCTTGAGGGGGGCCTGTTGCGCAAGCTCTTGCGCGCGCTGGCGACGGAGGGTGCGCATCTGGTCGGCCTGCACCGCCAACACCTGGGTGACCGACACGCCGAGCTGCTCCGCTTGAATGAGCGCCGAGATGAAATTCGCGAGATCCGGCACCTGCGTGCGGGCGACGACGTCGCGGAGGGCGTCGCGCCGGGCTCGACCAACGCGTAGCTCTTGGAGCACGCGCGAGAACTCGCGTGTCAGGTGGTTGTCCATCTTCTGGCAGAGACGGAGGAGCGCGGCGTCGAAACCGAGCCCGGCCTCAACGCAGATGACCAAGAGATCCATCGCATCGGGAAGCGAGCGTTGAATGTCGTGCTGTCGGCGGCGAATGAGCTGATTGAGGTACAGCTCGGGAATGATGAACCCAATGAGCGCACCCGCGGCGCCAATGAGGATGGCCATGGGGGAAGCTGAGACGACAATTGCGCCGACGAAACCGATGAACGCGATGCAGAGCGCCCACAGCGCTTTCACACCGAGGAAGTCTGATGGCGTCCAATGGTTGGGATTGCCCGCAAGATTCAGCCGCGTTTGCATCGAGGATGCTTGGCGCTGAAGCTGCCGCGGGTCTCTCCGTCGGTTCATGCGCTCCATGGCGCCGGAGAGCTTCTGAACGATCGGCCGAACCACGCGATCGTTAAAGGACTGCTCGAGCTCCATCTCTTCGAGCGTTCGCGGTCGATCCGCGAACTGCGAGAGGCGCTCGTGGACCGGATCGGGCTCGAAAATTGGGAGAGCGATTCCGCTGAGGATCAAGATCGTCGCGACGATAACGAGAAGAACCAGAATGACGGCGATAGACATAAAGCCGAGTTACCCTCCGGTGATCGGACCGGTGTCCTAGACCTCGATGTCGACGATCTTTCGCATGACGAGTGTTCCGAGAATGATTCCGAACACTGAGATGACGGGCAATACCGTCCAGGGACCCATGGGCTCGATAAATGCCCGCAAGTACTTCGGGTTGATGACCATGATCATGCCTGCCACGACGAGCGGTAAACCCGAGAGCATGTAGCCTGCCATGCGCTGCTGGCTGGTGATTGCTCGGATCTCGCCCTTCAACTTGACCCGTTCGCGAATGGTGTGGGCGATCGTGTCGAGAATCTTGGCCAGGTTACCGCCGACTTCGTGCTGAACGAGGATTGCCGTCACCATGAGGTCGAGGTCATCGCTCTTGAGCCGACGGACGAGGTGCAACAGCGCATCCTGCGGCCCGATTCCGAGACCGATCTCGCGAACGACGCGGCCATATTCGGGCCCGGTGGGCGGGGCCGCCTCTCGGGAAAGCATCTCCATCGACTGCAGCAAGCTCATGCCCGACCGAAGCGTGTTGGCCATGAGCGTGATGGTATCGGGCATTTGGTCACTGAACGCCTTCAGACGCTGGCTCTGTCGACGCTTCAACCAGTAGCGAGGGATGAAGAATCCTACGAGCGCGAGGACCACGAAGGCAGCAGGGTTCCCCAGCACGAGAGCGATGAGGCTTGAAGGAATGACCGTACATGCGGCCTGAAAGATCACGAACTCAGCGGGCTTCCAGGTCAGATCCGCCCGGGCTAGCTCGAGCGCGAGGTCCGCGGCGAACGAACGGCCTTGGATCGCTCGGCTGACGGTTCCGGTGATGGCGACGGCGGCGGTAGATTGCTGAAAGCCGCCGGCCATTTCGTCCTCGAAGTTCTCGACGCGTCGTCCGCCATAGCGCTGCAGGCGCTCATCGAGCGCCGTGGGGCGGTAGCCAAAGGTCCGTTCGAGGCCGATGAAGAGGATGAGGATTGCCGCCGCAACTCCCATCGAGAGGAGCATCGTCATGAGTGGTCCCCCGCCCTTTCGCTCGAATTAGAAGAAGCGATCGCTAATGCCGAACACCGACGCGGGCATGCGAATCCCGGCATCCTCGATCTTGGGCATGAACTTTGGCCGCACGCCGGTTGGCTTGATGCGGCCAACGATCTTCCCCCCCTCGATTCCCTCTTGCTCAAAGACGAACACGTCCTGGAGGGTGATGATATCGCCCTCCATCCCCTGGACCTCGGTGATTTGCGTGATCTTGCGCGAGCCATCTCGAAGGCGGGCCTGCTGCACGATGACGTCCACGGCTGATGAGATCTGCTGCCGGATGGCGCTGACGGGCAGATCCATACCCGCCATCAGGACCATCGTTTCGAGTCGGGACAACATGTCTCGTGGAGAGTTGGCGTGGCCGGTGGTGAGGGAGCCATCGTGGCCCGTGTTCATTGCCTGGAGCATGTCGAGCGCCTCCCGGCCTCGGCACTCCCCGACGACGATTCGGTCGGGCCGCATGCGCAAACAGTTGATGACGAGGTCTCGGATGGTGATGGCGCCCTTGCCCTCGATGTTCGGCGGGCGCGCCTCGAGGCGAACGACGTGATCCTGACGGAGTTGGAGCTCCGCCGCGTCTTCCACCGTCACAATGCGTTCGTCGTCGGGAATAAAGCCGCTCAGAACGTTGAGCAGTGTGGTCTTTCCGGATCCCGTGCCGCCACTCACTACCACATTGAGACGCGCGAGGACGCACGCGCGAAGAAACTCAGCAATCTCGGGGGTCATGGACCCGAATCGGACGAGGTCATCAACCGTGAGCGGCGTCTTGGAGAACTTTCGAATGGTGACGCACGGCCCGATCAGCGATATCGGAGGAATCACAATGTTGACGCGGCTGCCGTCGGGAAGGCGAGCGTCGCAGATCGGGCTCGACTCGTCAACGTGGCGACCAAGGGGCGAGACGATGCGGTCGATGATGCGACGCACGTGGTCATCGTTGTCGAACTTCACGTCGCTGAGGACGATCCGTCCCTTCTGTTCGATGTAGACCTGGTCGGGGCCGTTGACCATGACTTCGCTGATCGCCGCGTCTTGCAGGAGCGGCTCTATCGGGCCGAAACCGATGATGTCGGCCGCGACCTCTTCGAACAGTCGATCGCGCTCCGCTCGGGTGAGGACGATATTTTCGACCTCGACGATCTGGTCGAACAGGTTCTTGATTTTCTGGCGGACCTCTGTCGTCTTCGAAAGGTCCATGTTTGGATCAAGGTCCGCGATGAGACGACTCTTCACCCGCGTCTTGAGCTCGCGAGCGCGAGTATCTGCCGATGGCCGGCTGGAGGGAACAGCGGGGCGGGGAGGTGTCACGATGCCGGTGGCGACCTCGGTAGGGGCGCCTGCAGGCTCGGGCGCGGGTGGCCCCGCCGGAGTGGTTGCCCGGGGCGGCTGCGGTCCACCCCCCTCGATCCGTCGCAAGAGTCCCATGGTGGCGTTCCCTCCGCTGGCGTGTCCGAATGACGAGAATGGTTGCGCTGGTTATGTTACGCGATTTGACTGGTATTCGTGTCGTTCAGTTTGCAGTCATCGACCCTGGATGAGTCTCCCGAGTCCTTGACGGCGCTTGGGTTCCGCTTCCACCGGCTGCGGTTCGGGCGCGGCATTTTGATCCTCGGGGCGGAGGAGGAGCCGCGCAAGATCCATGACATTTTCCGAGATTTGGGCCTCGGGGTCTGTCAAGATAAACGGAATGCCCCGGTTAATCGATGAGGTCACCAGAGGGCCACCGGACACGATCGTCGCCGCCACCTTGTGCTGAATGCTCTCCTCGATGTCCTGAATCCGCAGTCCACTCGAGGCATCCGCTCGATTGATCACCAGCAGTACGCGATTCTTGGGGTATTGGATTGCATCACAGACGTCGAGAAAGACGCGAATGTTCTTCACGGCGGGCATGTCAAGCGTCGTCAGCAACACGATCTCGCTGGACACGTCAAATATTCCCAGTATCACCTCTTGAAATGTCGTCCACGTGTCGACGATCACGTACTGATGGGTCCGCGCGAGGGCCTGGAGGATCTGTTTCACGTGCTCCGGATGAAAGAGCTCGGCCACTTCGGGGCGGGTCGGAGCGAGCAGGACGTCCACGCCAGACTCATGCCGTACGAGAACTGACTGGAGGACCTGTTCCGAGAGGTCGCTGATCGTGGGGATCAGATCCGCGATCGTCTTGGTCGCCGATGTGTTCATAACGATGCCCACATCGCCAAACTGGAGGTTGCAGTCAGCGATCGCGACGCGCTTTCCCGAGAGCCGGTGAAGGGCGATGGCGAGGTTCACACCAATCGTGGTGCGCCCGACACCACCCTTCGGGCTAAACATGCAGATGATCTTGCCGAGGGAGGGCTGCTCAGAGGTCGGTGTGACAGCGCCTGCAAGGATCGCACGTCGCGGCGCGCTCGCTTCGTACACTTGCCGGATGCTGACCAAGACCTCGTCCGGTTTGAGGGGCTTGGGGAGAAAGTCTTGCGCTCCCGACCGCATCGCTTGCCGCATCGTGTCGGCGTCCGCCTTGCCGGACACCACGATGATGGCCGAAGCGGGCGCCACCTGAACGAGGTCCTGCATGAGTCGGTCCCGGCCCACACCCGGGAGCGACGCATCGAGGAGGATTACGTCTGGACCGAGACCCTGAGCTGCTTCGATGGCGGAACGGCTGTCGCCCACCGATGCCACCACGTCGATGTCTGCCTCTGCTGCAAGAAACCGTGTCGTTTCGTCACGATCATCAGCCGCAGCATCTGCGACGAGAACTCGAATCACTCTTGGGTGCCTGTTCCCTGGGCGAGGCTGCGGAGCACGAGTTAGCGCCCGGTGCCGATCCCAGTTTGCTGCGATACCACGTCGAAATTCACGGTTGGGGACGTGTATGGATCGGGATCCTGCGGCGAGCGCACGACGAATTCCATGCTCCCCGTGGACGCCGCGGCATCCTTCAACCACTTCAGGACGAGCGCCTGGTCTGGGGTTACTTCAAGGGTGAGATCCTGCTCGCCGCGACCGGTTGGTGTGCCGGGTGGGAACAGTCCAACGTTGATAACTTTCACCAATTGAAGGATTCGTCGCGTATAGAGCGTCTTGAGCGAGTCCACGGTCGGGTTCGCGGCCTCCGCGGCGGAACCGGGAGACGGGGTTTCGTTGGTCGTGTAGTAGATGTCGATGAAGTCGCCAGGGCGCACGAAGTTGAGGAACGTGATGAGTGACTGGCTGCTTTCCTTGCCGCCGCTGCCTGCGGAAATCGGCAGGTGGTACCAGACTTTGCCCTGCGGAATTTGAAGGGCTGGGTGGGCTTGCTCGGCCGGCTTGCCAAGGCGCTCGGTGTTAATAACCTCGCCCTTATAGATCCGCTGACCGGTAAGCTGGCCGACGACCTTCGCCTTGGCCGCGGCCTTGCCTGCCTCAATCTGCTGATCACTGGCGCCCTGAGGCGGACGATACACCGCATCGCCGGGCGGAAGCGCTTCATCAGGAACGCGAATGACGTCAAGCTGCTCGGCGAGGATCGTGGTTCGTTCGGGGATATCCACTAGGGCGACGACGCCAAAATTTCTGGGCTGCGCTGCGCGAAGCTCTTCGGCGGCGCTGGCTTGTTGGTACACGAGAAACCCGATGGCTCCTGCGAGAACCATACCAGCAACGATGAGTGTGACACCGATTCTGCGGCGGTTCATGAAGAGGGTTCCCCCAGTGGATCAAATCGCGGCGCAGCCAGGATTCGTGTTGCCTACACCGACGTGCGCGCCATTATAGAGCCAACACTGGCATATTCCAAGGGAGTCATTCGGGCAGTCGTTTGGACACCGCTCCGTTCGCGATACGGCTGCGCGCTGGCACAAAACAGCGAACCGGGGGTGGCAACCACCCCCGGTTCGCTATGCGCTTCGCTTTGTCGGTTAGCTGAGGCTCGCGCTCACCCGGTTCAGCAGGTTGGCGATTGCCGGGCCCATGAGGGCGAGTGCGGCGATCACCACGATGGCGACGCCGACGAGAATCAGAGCGTACTCGGCCATGCCCTGGCCCTCTTCACGCTCGGTCGCGACCCCAAAAATCGCGTTCTTCGCGGCCTCTACGAATCGCTTAAGCATTGTTACTTGATTCCTCCAAATAAATTCTTAGGACGTTGAGATTCCGGGTTCCGTGTAAATTCGCGGGTCTCGCTTCTAGTACGACACCTCCCCTCGAATGTAACGGGCCGTTACTGTGCCTGCGGTCCCGGCTCGGCCAATATACCAGGGCATTTGGGATCGAATCAAATAGGAAAAAAGTACTAGGCTCAGCTCAGACTCGCGGCTTCCCTGATTAGCAGCTTGCCGATTGCGCCTCCGAACAAGTTCAGCGCGAATATGAACACGAGCAGCACCGTTGCCAGGACCATCGCGTACTCCGTGATGCCCTGGCCGGGCTCTCGCTCCGGGAGATAGTCCCTGAGTGCGCGTAGTAGCGCGGCCCATGCCTCATGCGTCATCGTGACTCCCTTGGTAACGATCCGTTGACTCGAACCGGGGTTCACAGGCAACCTCAGTATACCGCACATGGTTACAGTCCGATGAATCGTTACCGCTGGGGCGTGGAGCGCGTTGACCCCAGCGCGATCTTCCTACCGGTCGATGGGATCGACTCGGATCCATCCCCGACGCAGAGAGTACACCACGGCCTCTGTTCGGTCGTTGACGGCAAGTTTCTTGAGAATAGAGGTGATGTGATTCTTGACGGTATGCTCGCTGATGAAGAGCGCTCGCCCGATCTGCTTGTTGCTATTTCCCTGGCAAATCTGCTCGAGGATCTCGATTTCCCGGGGCGAAAGCGGGGCGAGCAAGGGCTGAATTTCCTGGGGCGTGTCATCCCCAATAGTATTGAACTGCTGCAAGACCTTGGATGCGATGGATGGGCGAACGAGAAGCGTCTCGTCGATGACGTGTTCGCCGCTCCCCACCCGCCGAATCGTTGAGGCAAGCTCTTCGGCACCTGTTGTTTTCAGCAGATAGGCGCATGCGCCGGCCTTGACCGCTTCAAAGATCTGTTCCTCGTCCTCGGCGTCTGTGAAAAGGATTACTCCGGAGTTAGGCAGCCGGAGATGGAGCGACCGGGTAAGCTCCGGGCCCCCGACGTCAGCTGAGTTTATTCCGCATATGATGACGTCTGGGCTAAGGTCCGTAGCGAGGTGGATGAGATCGTCCGCGGTCTCCGCCTCGCCTACCACTTGCATGTCTGATTGTTCCTGAATCGTAGCGCACATGCCCTTCCGAAACAACGGTGAACTGTCCGCGATGAGCACACGAATCATCTCATTCGGCTCCCGCCTGGTGCGCGCTATTCTAACCGTCCGCAATGATAGAATCCCGCGAATGCATGCGGGGCGCGGAAGGTAAGGAAGCGGACGGCCGTTGGACATCTCGGAAATACAGCGAATACGGGGAACAATCGACGTCGTTCCGCCCGCCCGGGCGATTCAGCAGGCTGTACAACAGCGCTTTCTCGACCTGTTTCGGCTGTATGGTTATGAGCCGATTGACACACCGGTCCTCGAGTCAACGGACCTGTTCCTTCGAAAGTCCGGTGAAGAAATCGCCGCGCGGATGTACAGCTTCACCCACTGGAATCGCAATATCTGCCTGCGACCGGAATTTACCGCGTCAGTCATTCGCGCATTCGTCAACGAGCTGCAGGATAGACCGCTGCCGCTGCGCCTGCAATACGCCGGGCCCACATTTCGGTACGAAAAACCCCAACGCGGGCGGTATCGTCAGTTCACCGAAGTGGGGGTTGAATGCATCGGTGGGGAAGGACCGGCCGCGGATGCCGAAGTGCTGTCCCTCGCGCGTCTCGGCCTGGACGGTCTGGGACTGTCCAGCGCGCGTTTCGTTGTCGGGCACCTCGGAGCGGTGCTTGCGCTCCTGGCGCAGCTCGGCATGGACGCCAAGGCCCAGTCGCTGGTGCTCGGCGTGATGGAACATCTGTCGCGGGCGCCCGGGGAAGAGTCGAACGTCGTCACGCGGCTTTCCGCGCAGCTTGGCTTCGCGAATGATGAGAGTGAGCCCGAGTCGAGCGCGCTCATCGATCTCTTCCGATCAGTAGGACCGGAGCAAGCTGCACGAATCGCGAGCGAAATCCTGGAGCAGGCAAGTCTTCGGTTAGATGAAGGATCGAGATCGCCAGGCGAGATCGTCGAGCGACTGCTCCAAAAGGCTTCCCGAAGGGATCCAACGCCCGGGATTTCTCGGGCCGTGGAATTTATCGGAAAGCTCCGCGACGTTGCGGGCCCACCGGCGGATGCAATTCCGGAGGTGCGAAAGGTTCTCGCAGCCTACGGTCTCGATGATGGGCCGGTCCGAGAGGTGGAAGACGCGCTTCGTTTTTGCGACTCGTACCTGCAAATGAGCGACCGCGTGCACGTCAACCTCGCGCTCGCCCGGGGCCTTCGCTACTACAACGGGCTCGTGTTCGAGGTCTACGATAGCGACGACAACCAGATCGCAGGCGGCGGGCGCTACGATGATCTCGTCCGCGCCCTCGGCGGGCGTTCGGCAACCCCAGCTTGTGGCTTCTCGTATGGGCTCGAGCGAGTGGTTTCGGCTCTGGAGCGCGGGCCCGTGGATTTCGGGCAGTCGGCCCCACCCACCGCGCTGGTAATACCAGTGACCGAGGCCGACTACCCGGCGGCTGCGCGAATAGCAACAACGCTGCGCAGAACCGGGGTTCCGGTTGAAGTTGAAATTCGGTTTCGCGGTGTCAAGGGCAGCCTGCGCCATGCCGATCGCCGTTCCATTCCGTTCGCCGTGATCGTCGGTGAAGCGGAGCGCGCCCACGAGTCCGTTGGGCTCCGCGACATGCGCGCGTTCGAAGAGCTGCGCGTCCCGGTGGCAGAGCTCGCGGAGGTGATCATCGAACGTTCGCGCACGGCGCAGGCACCATGTTGACGCAAAAGCGCCCCTCCCCCCAGTCTACTGCGTCGAGACATCCGCGCCACGAGCGACATGCGCACTCTGGCCCCCTTCGGGTCGCGGTTCCCAGCAAGGGGATGGAAGAGGAGACGCTTGCATTTCTCTCTGGCTGCGGGCTTCCCGTGGACCGATCGAACCCGCGCCAATATCGCGCCGAGATTCGTACCCTTCGAGACGTCGAAGTTACCTTTCAACGGGCCGGCGATATCTTCGCGAAAGTAGACGAGGGCAGCGTCGATCTTGGCATTACCGGGTACGACGTCGTTGCCGAGCACCGGAGGGAGGATGACCGCGTCGTCGTTCTCCTTCCCGAGCTCGGGTACGGAAAGTGCTCCCTGGTGCTTGGCGTGCCGGAGAGTTGGATCGACGTGACCAGCGTGCACGACGTGTCTGAAATCTCCGCCGCGTTTCGGGCGAGGGGGCGAGAGCTGCGCATTGCGACGAAGTACGAGAATCTGACGCGTCAGTTCTTGTATGACCGGGGCGTGAATTCATTCACACTCCTCGAAAGCAGTGGCGCGCTCGAGGCGGCCCCGTCTTTGGGCTACGCCGACCTCATTGCGGATATCACATCCAGCGGCGTGACCTTCCGTGAGAACCGGCTCAAGACGATCTCCGATGGGACGATCTTGTTGTCGGAAGCGTGTTTGATCGGCAACCGCGATTCGCTCGCCCGAAGTCAAGCGAAATTGGAACAAACGAGAATCATGTTGGACGCGATGGAATCATTCCTGCGCGCGCGTCCGTACCTTTCTCTGACCGCGAACGTTCGCGGCGGCTCGCCCGAGGTCGTCGCTCGCCGGATCATCATGCACGGCGACATCGCCGGACTGCGCGGACCGACGATTGCCCGCGTTTACCCAAAGTCCCAGCAAGACGAGGGCGATTGGTATGCGGTTACGGTGATCGTGGCGCGGGAGCGGTTGCAGGAAGCCATCGATGCCCTGCGCCGCGCGGGCGCGTCGGACATCACCGCGCTCCAGCTGTCGTATGTATTCGAAAGCAAGGCCTGGAGTTATGAAGCACTCCTGCGCGCCCTAGAGGACGACCCAGGAACGGTCGCCACATGATATCGGTCTACGAGAGCGTGGCGATCGCCCGCGACCGCGTTCTCGGGCGCAGGTCGGCTGGATCCGTCGACCTCCCTGAACTGGTCCGCGATCGGATTCGGCAGGTGTTCGGCGAGAATCTGACCGCAGCTCAGGTCGTGGACCGAATTGTCGCTGACGTGCGCGTCAGCGGTGATTCGGCCATCCGTCGGTACACCGCGGCGTTCGACGGCGTGTCCCTGGACGAATTGGCGGTCGACGAATCCGAGCTCGATCTCGCGATGAGTGCGATCAGTCAAGATCTCCGCGACGCGCTCTCGTGTGCCGCGGACCGGATCAGGGTCTTCCATGAACGTTCGCGGCGCAACACGTGGCTCGACTTCTCAGACGGAGGGGTCTTGGGCCAAATGGTGGTGCCGATCGATCGTGTCGGGATTTACGCCCCTGGTGGACGGGCAGTGTATCCCAGCACCGTGCTCATGGCGGCGATACCGGCACGAGTCGCCGGTGTCCGAGATGTCACGGTGGTTACTCCACCCGGGGAGGATGGCCGAGTCAACCCCCTCGTGCTGGCGGCTGCGCGTGTCGCGGGCGTCGATCGCGTGTATCGCGTTGGCGGCGCACAGGCGATCGCGGCGCTGGCGTTTGGAACCAAGGCTATTCAGCGAGTTGACAAGATCGTCGGACCCGGGAACTTGTTTGTCGTGCTCGCCAAGCAGGCGGTGGCGAGCATCGTCGGTTTGGACGGACTCCCCGGACCGACCGAAACCGTAGTGATTGCCGACTCGACGGCAAACCCTCGATGGATCGCGTGGGACATGCTCGCCCAGGCTGAGCACGATCCCCTTGCCCAGTCTCTCGTCATAGCAACTGATCGGACACTTGTGGAGCGCATCCTCGAGGAATTGCGCGCGCTGCTCCCCTCGACACCGCGCCATGAAATCATCGCGAGCTCGTTCCGGGAGCGCGGCGCGGTGGTCGTGGCAGCGTCGTTGGAGGAAGCGATCGATTTCGCCAACGAGCACGCGCCCGAACATCTATGCTTGGCGATTGCCAATCCCTGGGAGCAACTGGGTAAGGTCCGCAATGCCGGCGGGGTGTTCGTCGGGGAGCGGTCGGTCGAGGCTATTGGCGACTACACCGCCGGTCCCAGCCACATCATGCCGACGGGTGGGACGGCGCGCTTCGCGTCTCCGCTCACTGTCGATGACTTCACAAAGATCATTTCCGTCTTCGGGTTTGGCGATGCCCAGATCCATGATCTCGGGATTCCGGCCATTGCGCTGGCACGCGCGGAAGGCCTGATGGCGCACGCAAGCGCAATCGAGGCGCGGCTTGCCGAGCCCGGGCAGCGGTCGGTTGTTCCGTGACGTCTAATTCCGGCGCGCGCCGGCGACTGGCGCCGAGCGGAAGGCCTGAACCAGTGCCCTGGGTGCAGCGGATGGCTCCGTACACGCCGCCGGAGGACCTCGATGCGCTCGCTCGGCGGACCGGGCGCACAGTGGACGACATCGTCAAGCTCGACGCAAACGAGAACCCGTACGGCTGCTCGCTTCGCGTGGCTGACGCCCTGGCGCGCTATCAGCATTTCCATTGGTACACGGATCCTGACCAGAAGGTTCTCAGGGAAGCGGTGGCCGCGTACGCCGGGGTCCCGCCGGACACGATCGTACTCGGGAATGGGTCCGACGAATTGATCGATCTTCTGTGCCGGACTTTCTTGAGGCCCGGCGACGAGATCATCGACTGCACACCGACCTTCGGGATGTATCGCTTTTCGGCGGAGTTGTGCGGCGCCATCCCGATTGATGTTCCGCGAACCGAAGACTGGCACGTCGACGTTGACGGCGTACGCGCGGCGATCTCGCCCAGGACGCGGATGATCTTTGTGGCCTCACCGAACAATCCGACGGGTACGTGGGAACCCACCGAGACTGTCCAAGCGCTGCAAGATCTGGGTCCAGTCCTGGTCCTGGACGAGGCCTACGTCGAATTCTCGGCGCACCGCTCCCGAGTGAGTCTGGTCGAGGCTGGCCAGAACCTCGTCGTGCTGCGGACGTTTAGCAAGTGGGCTGGTCTCGCTGGCCTGCGCGTCGGATACGGCGTGTTTCCCCGGGAGATCGTGAGCACCCTCATGAAGATCAAGCCCCCGTTCAATGTAAATCGGGCAGCGGAGATCGCGGTGCTGGCGACGCTCGAGGATGTCGAGGCCGTCAACGCGACGGTAACCGCTATTATCGAAGAGCGTGATCGAATGGCGAGAGCCCTCGGACGGATCGAGGGCATTCGTAGCTGGCCGTCAGAAGGGAACTTCGTGTTGGTTGAGGCCGCGGACGGCTCGCCGAGACGCCTGTACGACCACCTCGTATCGCGCGGTATTCTCGTGCGCACATACGCCCATGGTCGACTCACCCATGCCGTTCGCATAAGCGCTGGACGCCCCGAGCACACGAATGCGCTTGTTGCCGCGGTTGACGAATGGTCCGAAATGCGAGGGACCCATGACTGATAGCTCCACGGTCGGCTCGCAGCGAACCGGGCGCGTTCACCGGGTCACGCGCGAAACGGACGTTCTCGTATCGCTCACCATCGACGGGCGAGGCAATGCGAGCGTGGCCAGCGGAGTCGGGTTTCTCGATCACATGCTCGAAAGCCTGGCAAGGCATGGGCTATTTGATCTTGAAGTCCAAGCCACTGGCGACCTGCACGTTGACGACCACCACAGCATCGAGGACGTGGCGATTACGCTCGGCCAGGCCCTTCGCCAAGCGCTGGGTGACGGTCGAGGAATTCGTCGCATGGGGCATGCGTTCGTCCCCCTCGACGAATCGCTAGCCATGGCCGCTGTGGATATCAGCGGCCGCGGTATGGCGATTGTGGACTTGCAGATCGAGGGCGCAACGGTGGGCGACATGAAGAGCCAGATGGTGCCGCACTTTCTCCAGTCGCTGGCGATGGAGGCCCGGATGAGCTTGCACGTGCAGGTTCTCACCGGACGCAACGACCACCACAAGGTTGAGGCGTCGTTCAAAGCGTTGGCCAAAGCGCTCGACTGGGCTACGCAGCTTGACGAGCGACTGGGAACTGAGGTCCCTTCCACAAAAGGGGTTCTTTAGCGCGGGTGTTTCCGGCTACGACCCGTTGAGCGCTGCGGTGGCTCTGAAGGGATCGCGCTCCTGGGTACTTGGTAGGCGCAATCGCTGGGCGAGGACCACGTACGCGAAAGGTATCCCAAAGAATGCTGAGACGTAGAGCGCGTTGGCGAGAGGATTCGGTCGATCAATCCCATTGATCGCGTCAATGGGTAGCCACGGCCACACAGCGTACGAGATGAAACCAGCGATCGACGCGGCAATGCCGATGTCCGCGAACACGCTGCCGAGGAGCAGGCCGGAGATGGGAACGGACCACAGCAGGTACCACGGGTATACCTGCGTCGCGGTGAGAAGGGGAAGCGCCAAGAGCAGGATGAACGAAGCGCGCAGCAGCGACGACCACGAGTGGTCGAGGGACGTGACGGTGCGGAACACGACGGCCGCGAAGACGAGAAAACAGAGGCGGCGGGCGATTTGAATGCCGTCTACGCCCAGCCACGGCTCGATCGCATAGGCCAAGACCGACGTCGGTGACGCCACCAGCCCTTGGCCCGCAGCCGGGCCGGGCGGCGCCAAAATGCGCTCTTTGAAGGTCGGGAAGAGGAGTGCCGCGCCGATTATTCCCGCCACCGCCAGCGTGATCAGGACCAGTCGGTGTCGCGGTGAGCCGACCAAGAAGAGCCACGCCCATATGATTGGAGCGACAAGGCCGGTCATGAACTTGACCGCAATACTCAATGCAAGCATGCTCACGCTGAGGACGGTCGCGTGATGCCGGGCAAACAGTAATGACGTCATGGCGAATGCAGCCATCACGACGTCGTTATGCCCGTTCGTTGCCGCCTCGTAGAGCAGGAGTGGATTCCATCCAACCATAACGATGGACTGCGAGCAGCGGCGCGAATCCGTCCGCCAAACGGCCCAGCCAACCATCGCGGATACCGCCACGAGCGCGCACGCACCGAACGCTTTGTAGGCGATCAGACTGCGAGTGGGATCATCGCCGCCAAGAGCGGCCGGGAATGCCGCGACCGCGTAGGCAATTGGTCCGTACTTGGTCGTTGTCGTCCGCCATTCCGTCACGAGGTTGTTAACGGAGTCGCTATGCTGCGATGGTGGTATGACATCCGGCCATTCTCGATACGCCCAGAGCGTGTGCCCGTCGGCAACGTTGTGGAAGAGGTCGGTCGACCCGGTCGGATATGCCAGTACGAAGACTGCGGCGAGGGGAATGGCGATTGCCCACGTGACCGCAGCGCTGAACCTCGTGACGAGGCGGGACGCAATCCAAAGCGACGAGAGAAAACAAGCAGACAACGTGATGAGGAGCACAAGCACGGCAAAATGACCGCCCGCGAATCCGTACAGGACAGTAATCGGCTCCGTGGCGCGAATCGAACGAGGAATGTCGAGAATGGTGCCCACAGACAGGAGACCAACCGCTGCCACGGCCGTCGAAACCACGCCGGACATGGCGAGCAAAGCGAGCGTCCGCCGCTCTGATAGCGGCCCGGTCGTCGGAATCACCCTATTGCGAACGCTCCGAGAAAGTTTGGCCTTAGAATCTTGGGCGGTCTCCATGCCAACCAACTGGCGGTGAGTGTGACGGACGTCATCGACACACTAAGGGAACGAGGATTCGTTCAACAGGTATCGAACGAGGCCGGTCTCCACGCGGAGCTCGAACACGGATCCCTGACTGTCTACTGCGGATACGATCCGACTGCCGCCAGCCTGCATCTCGGGCACCTCGTGTCCATCATGATGCTTGCGCATTTTCAGCGCGCTGGGCATGTTCCTCTTGTTGTCGTGGGCGGCGGAACCGGACTGATTGGTGACCCGACAGGGAAGACGGAAACGCGACGCCTCCTTACTGAGGAAGAGATCACAACAAACATTGCCGGTCTTCGCGGGCAATTCGAACGATTCATTGACTTCTCGCACGATCGAGCTTTCATGCTCAACAACCTTGATTGGCTCGCATCCCTCAGTTATCTCGGATTCCTGCGGGACATCGGCGTCCATTTCAGCGTCAATCAGCTCCTGCAACACAGCACCTATCGCGAACGCGTGACAGGGGAAGGGTTGAATTTTATCGAGCTGAATTACGCGCTGCTCCAAGCCTATGATTTTCTGCATCTTCACAGAGTTTGGAACTGCGCCTTGCAGATCGGCGGGGTCGACCAGTGGTTCAATATCCTGGCGGGCGTCGATCTGATCCGCCGGGTTACTGGTGATGAGGCGTTCGCCATGGTCGCGCCCCTGATTCTGACTTCCTCCGGGGAGAAGATGGGGAAGACAGTCGGAGGTGCAGTGTGGCTCGACGCGGAACGGACTCCAGCCTATGACTACTACCAGTATTGGATCAACACCGCGGACCAGGATGTGGAGCGGTTCCTCGCATTGTTTACCTTTCTGCCGATGCACGAAGTACGAGAGTTGGGGCAGCTGAAGGGGGCGGACCTTCGAACAGCGAAGGAGCGGTTGGCGTTCGAGGCCACGGCCATCGCTCACGGTCACCACGCGGCGCACGACGCCCAGAGCGCCAGTCATGCCCTCTTCGCGGGGGATGGCGAGCTCGACGCTGCCCCGTCGGTCGCGATTCCCGCGGCAACGCTCCAACTTGGTGTAGCGCTGGTGGACCTGCTCGTACAAACTGGGCTCGTCCCGTCGAAACGTGCGGCTCGCGATCTCATTCGGCAGGGAGGCGCGTACGTGAACGGCGATCGAATTGCATCGATCGACACGATGGTCGATACGTCCTCGCTTCGAGCGGGCGCGGTCGTGATAAGGGCTGGGAAGAAGCGCTTTTGCCGCATCGTTCCGGTGTGACCTCGCGCAAGACACCAATCCTTCCCTCATGCATGGACTTCGTGTTCATCGCCCCATTCCTCGCTGCCATCGCGTATGGGAGCAAGATGCTAAGCGCGGATGGGGACCCAGCCCGCCACATCGCGGTTGGGGACTACGTCCTGAGGACGATGAGCATTCCGCGCCAAGACGTCTTTTCCCATACGATGGCCGGCCAGCCACTGGTGGTGTACCAGTGGCTGGGCGAAGTCGCGACTGCTCTCGCCTTTCGCGTCGCGGGCCCGGCCGGACCGGTGCTCGTGCACGGTGCGATCATCGCCAGCACGTTTTGCGTCGTGTTCGCAAACATTCGCGCCCGCAACGTGCGTGTCGCGCTGGCGCTGGTAATCACGTTGGCCGCTGCCGGGCTTTCGATGATGCATTGGCTCGTTCGCCCTCACGTTTTCACGTTCCTGGGCCTAGCCGCGACGTGCGCGGTTTTGGAGGCGTGGTGGCATGGCCGCGCCCGGCCACGTGTGCTGTGTCTTCTGCCACTTGCGATGCTCGCGTGGGCGAATGTCCATGGAGGGTTCCTAATCGGCTTCGTCGTCATGGGCGTGTACCTTGCAAGCGATCTCGCTGCGCTCGCGCTCACGCCACGTGCGGGACAGGCCCTTGAGCGTCTCAGGCAACTCCTGCCAGTCGTAGCGGTGTCGGGGGTCGCGAGCTTGTTGAATCCGAGCGGGGGCACTTCCGTCGCGGTGTTGTCGCAGTACCCCGGCCTCATCGTGAATCGAACGGACGAGTACATGTCGCCCAATTTCCACGAAGCGATGTTCTGGCCGTTTCTTGTGGTTCTCGTTATTGTTGCCGCCGCGCTGGCCTGGTCACGCCGTCGCCCGTCTCTGCCGGAAGGATCCATCGTCCTGGTGCTGATCGCCGCCTCTTTGTACTCGGCTCGAAACATTCCGCTCGCGCTCATCGTGCTGGCTCCGCCTCTCGCGTCCCAGCTATCGGCGCTGCCACACGTTCAGCTGCGCGGGCCCCTTGCACGGTTCGCTCGATCCGTGCACGAGCGCGGGATGCAGCTCGAACGGGTGGAGACGATGCTCCGCGCTGGCTGGTGGTCGACGGCGGTCGCTTTGCTGGTGTCCACGATCGGAGTGGTGCAGTGGCATGACGGCGTATCGGCGCCGATAGGGGTCCGATTTGACCCGCTACTGCAGCCGGTCGCGGCGGTGGATTATCTCGCCGCCCATCCGCCGCCTGGCAATGGGTTCAATGAGCTTGTGTGGGGAGGCTATGTGCTCCAGCGACTGTGGCCGTCCCAGCGCGTTTTTATAGATGGCCAGACAGATTTCTATGGGGAGGCATTGCTGCGGGAATACCTCGACGTCGTCGAGGTCAAGCCAGACTGGGAGGCAGTCCTGCGTCGCTACGGCGTCGGGTGGGCGCTCATCCCGTCCGGATCGCGCTTGGGAGACGCGCTCGCAGCCGAGCCAGAGTGGCGAGTGGCCTATCGTGACAAGACGGCGACGGTTTTCGAACGTTCGCCGTCATGAACCGATGCGGCCTCGGCTGGAAGGTTCTCAGCTCCTCGGCGCTGATCTGCGCGCGCTATGGGGCAAGTGTGGCGGTCGTCTCGCTTATCGTCGTCGTTCCATTGTATGTGTCGGCATTGCGGAGCGGAAAATCGCCAGGCGAAGTCGTCGGCTACGACGTTATGGTCTATTCCGACGCTGCTCGCGCCGTATTGTATGGTGAAAGCCCTTACGGTGCCGCCACTTCGGGGGAAACCTAGCCCTGAATGCGGGTTATCTGTATCCGCCGCCCTTTGCCGCGTTCATGATCCCGTTGGCCCTGTTTCCCATAACACTGAGCAATGCGCCGTGGACCGCGTTCTTGGCCATAGCAGTTTTGGCCGTGATCGTCCCAGTCGGCGTCTTGGCAGTGGTGGTTGGAGGTCAGCCGTCGCAAGGGTATGGATCGGCGGAGCCGGACGGTTGGGTTGGTGCCCCAAACTCCCTGCGTCCCGCCTACACTTCGTCGCCGACGGTTCGGTGGTGCTCGACCTCGAGGCGGTAGTCTTCGATCACGGGGTTCGCGAGGAGCTTCCGGCACATCTCGTCCGCCTGCCGCTCAGCGTCGCGGGCATGGGCGGCCCCGATCACGATCTCGAAATACTTCCCCGCTCGAACCTGCACCACGTCGGCGAAGCCTAATGCCCGCAAGCCGTTTTGGATGGCCTGGCCCTGCGGGTCATTGATCGACGGCTTGAGCAGCACGCGCACGCGTGCCAACCAGCTTCGTTGTGCCCCCCGATCTTCCATCAGCGGGCGTTTCCGGCGATGCGCACGTAGGCCTCGCGGTATTTTTCCGAGGTCCGGGCAATGACCTCCCCCGGCAGGGGAGGAGGCGGTGGTTCGTGGTTCCACCCGGTCGAGTCCAGGTAATCGCGCACGTACTGCTTGTCAAAGCTGGGCGGTGAGCTGCCCGCGGCATAACCGTCGACGGGCCAGAATCGGGAGGAGTCGGGCGTTAACGCTTCGTCGATCAGGATGACGTCGTCGTCGAGCAGCCCGAATTCGAATTTCGTGTCGGCGAGGATGATTCCGCGGTCTTCGCAGTGCCGGGCTGCCGCGGAGTAGAGACGGGTGCTCGCATCCTCCAGCCGCCGCGTCAGCTCGGTCCCAACGATGTTCGCCATCTCCGCCGTCGAGATATTCATATCGTGCCCGGTCTCTGCTTTTGTGGCCGGCGTGAAGATGGGTTCGGGTAGCCGAGCCGATTCCTTGAGGCCGCTCGGCAGCCGGTGACCAATGCACGTCCCGCTCTGGCGGTACTCTGCCCACCCTGACCCGGCCAGGTAACCCCGCACGACGCACTCGATGTCGATTCGCTTTGCCTTTCGGACGAGCATCGACCTCCCTTGCAGCCCAGCCAACCTCTCTTCGGATACGCCCGCTTGCCCGGCGAAAAGGCCCCGAACGTCTGTTGCGACGTAATGGTTGGGAACGATGCTGGCCGTCCGCTGAAACCAGAACTCGGACAGAGCGGTGAGCACGATCCCCTTGCCGGGGATCGGCTCATTCATGACGACGTCGTAGGCGGAAAGGCGATCGGTCGCGACCAGGAGCAGGTGATCCCCCAGGTCGAAGATGTCGCGCACCTTCCCGTGCGCGAACACGGGTACACCGGGAATCGTGACGGAGCTGACGCCCGCCGGCGCGGGGGCTCCTTCCAAGAATGCGTGCGCCATCAGCTAATCCCCAATCGCTCGTATGCCGTGTCGACGTGCCGCAGGTGGTAGCCGGCGTCGAAGAGCGCGCCCAGCTCGTCGATGGGGAGGAGCTGCGTCACCGTTGGGTCTGACGCCAGCAGCTCCTGAAGGCCTGCGTCGCCAGCCCAAACGCGTTTCGCATACCGCTGCACTAGCTCGTACGCGTCGTTGCGCGCCATCCCCTTGTCGATGAGCGCCAGGAGCACGCGCCCCGAATACACGAGGCCCCGAGTCCGGTCCAGATTTTGCCGCATTCGGGCTTCATCGACGTCCATACCGCGCACGATGTGAGCGAAGATTCGCAGGATGTAGTCCAGGGCCAGACAGGAATCGGGAAAGATGAGGCGCTCGACCGACGAGTGGCTGATGTCGCGCTCGTGCCACAGCGCAACATTTTCCATGGCGGGGACGGCCGCGCCGCGGATGAAGCGCGCGAGGCCGCAAACGCGCTCCGCCAGCTCGGGGTTCCGCTTGTGGGGCATCGCCGACGAGCCCTGCTGCCCCTCGCTGAAGGGCTCGAACGCCTCGGCGATGTCGGTCCGCTGCAGTGCCCGCAACTCCGTCGCGAACTTCTCGAGGGACGACGCGATGACACCGAGGCACGCGATGTAGGCGGCATGCCGGTCCCGGTGCACGATCTGCGTCGATACCGGCTCGACCGCGAGCCCGAGCGCGGCGCACACTTCCTCTTCGATGTCTGGGGGCACGTTCGCGTGCGTGCCCACCGCGCCGGAGATCTTCCCCACCTTCATCTCGCACGTCGCACGGTTAAGGCGCTCGCGTCCGCGTCGCACCTCGGCCACCCAGCCGGCCAGCTTCAGGCCGAACGTCGTCGGCTCGGCATGAATGCCGTGCGTCCGACCGATGGTGATGGCGTATTTGTGCGTCCGCGCGCGGTCTACCAGCGCTTCCTCCAGGCCCGCCAGGTCTCGATCCAAAATCTCGGAGGCCTCCCCAACCTGGAGCGCCATCGCCGTATCGAGCACGTCCGATGACGTGAGACCCAGATGGATGAAACGGCCGGCGGGACCGACGGTTTCCGCCACCGAGCGGACAAACGAGACGATGTCGTGGTGGGTCTGGGAGAAGAGCTCGGCCATGCGCTCCGGGTTGAGCTGCGCCCGTCTAATGGACTCCATGTCCTCGGCGGGAATGACGCCCCTTCGGGCCCATGCCTCACACACGTGAATCTCGACGTCCAGCCACTTCTGGAGCTTGTTCTCCTCAGACCAAACGCGCTTCATTTCCGGGTAGGTGTAGCGGTCGATCATCGGGCATCGTCCTTGTTCACGCCAGGTCGCCTCCACTCTGGTCACGACGAAACGTTCGGTATCGCGCGCCGATCTCATCGTGGGCGAGACTCAGGATTGACGCGGCAAGGTAGCCCGCGTTGCGCGCCCCGGCGTTCCCGGTGGCGACGGTGGCCACGGGCACCCCGCCGGGCATCTGCACGATGGACAAGAGCGAATCGAGTCCACCGAGGCTGCTGCCGGGAATCGGCACGCCGATCACGGGCAACGTCGTCTGCGCCGCGAGGACTCCGGGAAGGTGCGCCGCGCCGCCGGCTCCCGCGATGATCACCTCGATCCCCCGCTCCCGCGCGGTCCGGGCAAACTCGCGGACTCGCTCGGGCGTCCGGTGGGCTGACATCACGTGAACTTCGTGCGGTATACCCAGTGCGTCCAGGACCTTCGCCGTCTCTTCCATGATCGGCCTGTCGGACTCGCTTCCCATGAGCACAGAAACGAGGGGCATAACATCGCGCTCCAACATGGCTGATTTGTGTTCTCGTGGCTCGGCCGTCGTCGAAGTCTCGCGGGGCGCCGTCACGGGGTCGATGCGCGTCGGCGCCGCAGATTGAGCAGCCATGGCGTCCGCTTCGCGCGTCAGCGGGCGCGGCGCGTCGCGCGGTTCCGGCTCCTGCGCCGCGATGTCGCGCCGATACTGCATGCCATCGAAATGGATCCGGTCCACGTTCGCGTACGCCCGCGTGCGCGCCTCGGCGACCGACGCGCCGCGCGCGACCACGGTGAGGACGCGCCCCCCGTCAGTGAAGAATCCGATATCCGCGTCCGTCGTACGGCGCACACCGCGCCGCAGCCAACCCCGGTTGGGCTCGGGCGTCTTCAGCACACGGGTTGCGCCGTGAAACGCGAACACGCCCTCGTCAATGTCGTCGAGGCCCTCAATCTTGCTGCCGGTCTGAGGCGCGTGCGGGTAGCCGGGTGACGCCAACACGACGCCGCACGTCGCGCCCTCGACCCAGTCAACGGCCGCCCCGCCAAGCTGGCCGTCGATGCACGCGTCCATCAGCTCGGCCAGGTCGGATTTCAGAAGGGGAAGGACGAGCTGCGCCTCCGGATCGCCCCACCGGCCGTTGAACTCGAGCACTTTGGGCCCGTCGGTCGTCATCATGAGTCCCGCGTACAGCACACCGACGTACGGAGTGCCTTCCGCCGCCATCGCCTGGACCGTGGGAGCGAGGATCGTATCGTTCACGGACCGCAGCACGTCAGCAGTGGCGTAGCTCGGCGGCGCATAGCCGCCCATTCCACCGGTGTTCGGCCCTCGATCGCCATCCTCCAGGCGCTTGTAGTCGCGAGCCCCGATGAGCGGCACCACGGTTCGACCGTCAGCGAGCCCGAATACCGACAGCTCCACTCCCTCGAGAAACTCTTCCACGACCAGGCGCTTTCCGGCCTCGCCCAGGGTGGCATTGACCATGAAATCGCGGATCGTGGCCTCTGCCTCATCGGGTGTGTGACATACGACGGCCCCCTTGCCGCCGGCAAGGCCATCCGCTTTCAAGACGACCGGGATGCCGAACTCTCGGACGTAGCTCCTCGCCTCATCGGGATCGCCGGCGAGGCTCCATCGCGCCGTCGGGATGTGGTTTCGGTCCATGAGCTGCTTCGCCCAGATTTTGCTCGCCTCGATCTGCGCGGCCGCGCGATTCGGTCCAAAGATCCGCTGGTGCGCTTGCTGGAATACGTCGACGATGCCCGCGGCAAGGGGGGCTTCAGGGCCCACGATGGTGAGATCGATCTGGTACTCCCGCGCCATGTTGAGAAGTCCGCCGATGTCGTCCGCGCGCACGGGCTCGGTGTGCGCGAGAAAAGAGATGCCGGCGTTGCCGGGGGCCGCGTAGACGGCGGTCACCTGCGGACAGAAGCGAAGCTTCCAGACCAGCGCATGCTCGCGGGCTCCTCCCCCAACCACGAGCACTCGCACGACCTACTCCCACTCGATGGTCGAGGGCGGCTTCGACGAAATGTCGTACACGACGCGATTGACTCCGGGCACTTCGTTCACGATGCGGGACGACATGCGTGCCAGCAGGTCGTACGGCAGTCGTGCCCAGTCTGCCGTCATCGCGTCTTCGCTCGTGACGGCCCGAATTGCGAGGAGGTTCGCATAGGTGCGGCCGTCTCCCATGACGCCGACGGTGCGGACCGGCGTCAGCACGGCGAACGCCTGCCAAACATCGTCGTAGAGGCCGGCCGCGCGCAGCTCCTGGATCACGATCGCGTCGGCCCGTCGCAGTGTGTCGAGGCGCTCGTGAGTAATCTCGCCGATGATGCGCACGGCCAAGCCAGGCCCCGGGAACGGCTGGCGAAGAAGAATCTCGTTCGGCAGGCCCATTGCGCGTCCAACGTCGCGAACTTCATCCTTGAACAGATCGCGCAACGGCTCGACCAGGGTGAAGGGGATCTGTTCCGGAAGTCCGCCCACGTTATGGTGCGTCTTGATCTTCGCCGCGAACGGGTTGTCCCGCGTGGCGCTCTCGATCACGTCCGGATAGAGGGTCCCCTGGACGAGGAACTTCGGGCTCCCAATGCGTTCCGATTCTCGTGCGAACGTCTCGATGAACTGCGCGCCAATCCGCCGTCGCTTCTCCTCCGGGTCCTCGATCCCGGCGAGCTGCATGGCGAATTCCCGCGACGCGTCGACGGCGCGCACGTTGAGGTCGAGGGCCTGGAACGCGCGCATAACTTCGTCGGCCTCGCCGAGTCGGAGCAGGCCCGTGTCGACGAATACGCAGGTCAATCGATCGCCGATCGCCCGATCGACGAGGGCAGCGGCAACCGCTGAGTCGACGCCGCCCGACAGGGCGCAGATGGCGGACTCGCTGCCGATCCGCTCTGCAGCCGCGGCGATCCGCTGGTCGACGTATCGCTCGGGTGTCCACGAGCCGGTGCAGCCGCAAATCCGATAGAGGAAGTTCGCCAAGATCTGCGCGCCGTGCGCCGTGTGCGCCACCTCCGGGTGGAACTGCAGCCCCACGTTGCCGCGCGAATCGGCGATAGCCGCGCACGCGCAATTCCCGCTGGTGGCGATCGTCGTGTAGCCGGGCGGCGGATCCTCGACCTGATCGCCATGGCTCATCCAGGCGCTGAATGAGTCCGGCACATCGAGGAAGAGCACGTGGCGCGGCGCGCTGGTCTCGATGCGCGTGTGGCCGTATTCCCGTCGGTTCGCCGGTTGCACGCGGCCTCCGAGGTTATGAGCGAGGAGCTGCATGCCGTAGCAGATTGCGAGAATTGGAACCGGCGCGTCGACGAGCCAGGCGGGCCCCTGTGGCGCCCCTTCGTCGTAGACGCTGGCTGGACCGCCGGACAGCACGATGCCCTTGAGTCCGTCGGTGAAGAGCCCATCCCGCGCCACATCGTGGGGGAGGATCTCGCAGTAAACGTGCGCTTCGCGGATCCGGCGAGCGATGAGCTGGGTGTACTGGGACCCGAAGTCCAGGACCGCGATGTGTTCGTGAGGTCGAATTCCTGACGTGACCGAATCAACCGAGGTCTGCGGCGCCAGGTTCGTCCTCCATCACGTGATCGCAGCCGGAGCCTGTTCCGTGCATATTATATGGCTGGCGATGGCGACGGAGGGCGAGGAACGCGTTGGGGGTCCTCTACGTGGTGGCAACCCCGATTGGAAACCTCGAAGACATGACATTGCGGGGGCTTCGTGTGCTGCGCGACGTCTCCCTCATCGCCGCGGAAGACACGCGCACCGCCCGGGTGCTGCTTCGCCACTATGAGATCAGCACGCCCGCGACCAGCTTTCACGACTACACCGGCGCGGGAAAGATCGAGCGCATCATCGAGCGCATCGTCAATGGTGAGGATGTGGCGGTGATCTCCGAGGCCGGGATGCCCGGAGTCTCGGACCCGGGGTATCGACTCATCCACGAGGCGCTCGCGGCTGGGTGCGAGGTTACGTGCGTGCCGGGCCCCTCCGCCGCCCTCGTGGCGCTCGTGCTTTCCGACCTCCCATCGCATGCCTTTCGCTTCGTTGGGTTCCTCCCGCGCCGGCTGGGCGAGCGGCGCCGCAAGCTCGAAGAGCTGGCGTGCGACAAGGAGACCGTGATCTTTTACGAGTCTCCCCACCGCCTGGTCGCCACGCTGCGGGATGCCGTGCTCGCATTCGGGGAAGAACGGCGGGCGGCCGTGTGCCGCGAGCTGACCAAGCGCTTTGAGCAGGTGATCCGGGCGCCGCTTGCCGAAGCGCTTGCCCATTTCGAGGCTCATGCTCCGAAGGGGGAATTCACCGTGGTCATCGCGGGCTCGGGAGCACGCACTGCGCGCAACGGTGAGGAGCCAGGGTGAGAGACGAGGCCGCGGTTAACTGGTATGAGGAGGGCGGGATCTACGGCCCCGACTACCTCGCCATCGTTGCAGACGAGGCAGGCAGAGGCGCCGGCGAGGCCGATCGAGCGTATCGCCTCCTCGGTCTCATGGGAGGCGAGCGGGTTCTGGACGTCGCGTGCGGCTATGGGCGCCACGCCACCAGTTTGGCGGCTCGGGGAGTCCACGTCGTGGGGCTTGACTTGAATGCATATTTCCTTGGCCTCGCGGTCCAGCGGGCGGCCGACACCGGCGCTTCAGCAGCCTTCGTGCGGGCGGATATGCGGTTGCTGCCATTTGCCCAGGCCTTCGATGCGGCGGTGTGCCTCGGCGGTTCGTTCGGCCAGTTTGCGACCGAAGACGAGGATCTCGCTCTCCTTCGGGAGACGGCGGGAGCCCTCAAACCGGGTGGCAAGTTCTTGCTGGACGTCGCCAACCGCGACGGAATCCTGTCGCGGTTCGTCGGTAAGGACTGGGATCGCCAGGAGGATGGAACCGTCGTGCTGCACGAGCGCCGATGGGACGCGCTCAGCGGACGGCTTCAGGGTCGGGACATCGTGGTTGGGCCCGACGGTCGGAGCAGAGAGTACCAGCACTCCATGCGGCTCTATGGCGCCCCGGAGATCCAGAGCCTGCTGGCGCGCGCAGGATTCGAAGTCCTGGCCCTCTATGGCAGCCTGGCCGGAACGGCGGTGGGGTGGGATAGCCCTCGCGTCAACGTCGTTGCTCGTCGCCCGCGATAAAAGCGCGTGTTGGGCCATAGCCCGGTATACGGAAGCGCACCCATCGAACGACGCGGACCTCGTTCGGGCGTACGGCGCACCCTGTGGAGGGCATCGTCACAGCTTGGGGATCAGAATCGGACGTTCGGTCGAATAGTCGGCCGGGCGCGCGAACTCCACCGCACGCGCCGTCTGCCACTCCCCGATGAGAGACCGGTACACGGCGAGGTAGGCCTCAGCCATCACCCGGTGAGAGAAGCGGGTCTCGGCTGCCACGCGACAGGCGCGACGATCGATCGTGTCGATGCGCTCGCACGCGCGGATCATCTCGTCGACCGTCCAGCACATAAATCCGGTCCGACCCTCCTCGATCAGCTCTGGCACGGAACCGAGGGGTCGAGCGATCACGGGGGTCCCACATGCCAGCGCCTCCACCATGGCCAGGCCGAAGGGCTCGGGCCAATCGATGGGAAAGAGCAAGGCCCGCGCGTCTTTCAGTAAGTCGCGCTTCGCGGCATCGTCCACCTCGCCGACGAATTCGATCAGAGGGTTTGCGAGTCGCGGCCTGATCTCGTCGCAAAAATAAGCCCAGTCCTGCTTCACCCACGGATTGTCTACGTGCTCCAGCGGCATCCGTGCCGCGATTTTGAGCGGCAGTCCCGCGCCGATGGCGGCGTCGATGGCCATCGCCACCCCCTTTTCAGGGGAGATGCGCCCCAGGAACACGAGATAGCCGCCATCGCCGCGGCCAAACGGGGCCGATTCGACCAACGTCCCGTTGTAGACCGTCGCCACCCAGTTGGCGGCGGGTAGGGGGCGCCGTTGGCTGCTGCTAATGGAGACGAGGTTGACATCTCGGAACTCGTCCGTGAGCAGCCGGAGCTCGGGAAGGTCCAAACGGCCGTGCATCGTGTGCACCATTGGAGCCTTGCTCATCCGCGCGAACGGGAAGGCAAGACAATCGAGATGAGAATGGATGATGTCGAATTGGTCCGACTCGCGAATGACGCGCGCAAGCTCCGCCAGGTGGAAGAGCAAATCAGAGGTGGGCTTTTCTGACTTCCAAAGTGCTCGATCGACTACTGGCACGAGGTTTGCGTCGACAGTGGAATCACCAGACGCATAGACTGTTACTTCGTGACCAAGAGCGGTAAGTTCGTTCGAAAGCGCGGCAATTACGCGCTCTGTTCCACCATATTTGGCTGGCGGAACGCTTTCTACAACAGGCGCAATTTGAGCAATCCGCACCGGCATCGACCTCCGGAATGAGAACCTGGTCATTCTACCTGTCCGACAATTCGGCGCGTCAAGGCTTGGTTTCGGAATGTGTGAAATTTTCATGACGCTGTAACGGACGTTGCCGGGCAGGGGACAGCGTGGGATACAATGCGGGGACGCGTTGCACGGCGCGGGCTACCGGAGTACAGGGAACCGATTGTTTCGCCTCAGGACCATAGCCGCGCTCTTTCTTTCCGTTACTCTTTTTCTCCCCCCTTCGCCCGTTCAGGTGCTTTCTGACGCCGTCGCCGCGGATCTCGTCCCGCTTCCCGCGGTTCGGGATTCCGACGACCGCTGGGGCATAGACCACGTCGACGGATCGGCGGTCTCGCAGCAGCTCGCCCTCAACGCGGGAGCACATTGGAACCGCTGGGAGTTTCGCTGGGCCGATATCGAGACCACGCGCGGCCGGTTCGACTGGTCCACGACAGACGCGATGATCACGGCCAGCAACAACAGCGGACTGCGCGTCCAGGGAATCCTTATCAGCATGCCTGATTGGGCGACCGATTCGCGGACCCACCTCCCGACCGGGCTCAACCTCCCCTGGAACGATCCCGGTAACCTTTGGGCCCGCTTCGTCCGGGAAACGGCGACGCGCTATGGGGGCCGCATCCGATACTGGGAGATCTGGAACGAAGAGGACGACCCGAACACCTTTTGGGCGGGGAGCACGGCTGACTATTACCAGATGCTCAAAGTGAGCTACCTGGCGATTCGATCCGTCGATCGCACCGCCCAGGTGGCGATGGGAGGGCTCGCCTACTGGCCCAATCCCAACTTTCTGGACGACATCCTTCGGCTGATGGTAGCCGACCCGACCGCGAAGGCGAACAACTTCTACTTCGATATTCTCGCCTGGCATACGTACAGCCGCCCGTCGGACATCTACGAGCGGGTGACCCAGAGCAGGCAGAAGCTCGCTTCAACCATCGGCGTCAAGCCCATCTGGGTGAACGAGACAAACGTGCCCGCGTGGGACGAGTCACCGATGAACAATTTCCGTCCCTATCCCTGGTCCGCGTCGGTCACCGAGCAGGCGTCGTACGTGATCCAAGCCGCTGCGTACTCCATCGCGGCGGGCGTCGACCGGTTCCTCGTGTATCGGTTTCAGGACACCGAATGGCCCGAGGCCTATGGCCTCGTACGGGACGTCGGGACGATCAGGCCCGAGTACATCGCCTACCAGGTGGCCACGCGCGCCTTCTCGAAAGCGACTTCCGGCGTGATCGCTCGACAGGGCGACACCGAGCAGATCGTGATGCAGAAGCCGGGCCAGCGCGTGATCGTTGCCTGGAATCGGAGCGCCACGAGCCGGACCGCTCTGCTGGGTGCCGCGGCCACCTCGGCCACCGCCGTGGACCAGACGGGAGCGACGCAGCAGCTCCACACCACGGCTGGGCAATATCAGGTCGACCTGGCCGGCGCCACGGATAACAACGGGACCGACGCAACGGATTACATCGTCGGCGGGGCGCCCATCATCATCACGGAGACCGTACCCGATGGACAACAGACCATCGAGGAGTTCAGCCCGCTCATCGGGTACGCCGGGGCATGGGATACCGTGACAACCAGCGGCCCGAGTGGCGGCGTGGCGCGGCGGACTGCGAGCGCTGGGCTTGGCGCCGCGATCGAATTCGACGGTCCGTCCGTTACGTGGGTGACGTCGAAGGGTCCAGATCGGGGTATCGCGCGCGTGGATGTGGACGGCGTGACACAAGGCACCATCGACCTGTACAGCGCAACACCCCTCTGGAACGTGCCGCTCACTTTCGGCGACTTCCCGCCGGGCCGGCATCGCCTGGTGATCACCGTTCTCGGACAGCACGCGGCCGCTTCGACCGGCTCATTCGTGGATGTGGACCAGTTCGTCGCTGAGGCGCTGGCCGCGACGCTGCCGCCGCCCACACCGACCCCGAGCCCGACGCCGAGCCCAACGATAACGCCGACGGCGACCCCGACGACCGCTCCCACCATCGGGCCGACTTCCACTCCCACGGCTCCGACACCCGTCCGCGCACAGGCGGCTTCGTATGTGGGAGTCGACGCGCCATCGGGCCACGTTGCGCTTCCCATCCTGATGCGCAACTGGTACGGTTGGACGACCCTTGTGTCCGTAGCCAACACCTCGGAGAGCTCCAGTTCCGCCACCTTGCGGTTCCTCGACGATGCCGGCCGAACGTCTGGCCGATATTCCCTGTCGCTGCCGCCGCATGGCTCGCAAATCGTCGATCCCGGCGCCGTGCCGGGGCTTGTGGACGGATATGCGGGCGCGGGCGTGATCGATAGCGCGCAGCCCATCGTCGCTTCGGTGACCGAAGTCTCGTCGGATGCCAACGCGCTGGCGTACAGCGGTGTAGCAGCCGGCTCCGAGCACGTCTTTATCCCGCTGCTCTTCAAGCGGTACAACGGGTGGGAGACGAGCGTGCAACTCCAGAATCTGCGTCCCGACCCGGTCAGCGTCGATTACACGTACCGCCAGTCAAATGGGGACGGCGGCCCGTGGACGGGGACCCTCATCATCGCAGGTCAGGCCTCGCTCACGCTGATCCAGTCGCTCGATCCGAACCTACCGGACGGATACGTAGGCTCCCTGCAAGTCGACGTGGCCCCTGGCGGCTCGATCGCGGCGCTCGTGAGCGAATCGCGCGATGGTGGGAACGGCGCGAGCTACGACGGCGCGCTCGGTGGCAGCGTCGTGCTGAGCGCGCCACTGTTGTTCAAGAACGCCAACGGCTGGGATACGGGGATTCAGGTGCAAAACGTCGGAGACACCACCGCGGACGTGCTGATTACGTACTTCGCGAGCGATGGGGGAGGTACGTGGGTAGACCGCGGCGCCGTGGAACCGGGCCAGTCTGCTACGTTCTATCAGCCAGCCAACGCCGACCTGCCCAATGGGTTCGTCGGCTCCGCGATTATCTCCTCCATCGGGGACCAACCCCTGGTTGCGATCGTAAATCAGGTCAATACAATGCGCGACGTGGCGATGACCTATCGCGCGTTTGGGGCTGGTGCCACCAGCGTGGCGGCGCCCAACCTGGCCCGGGATAGCGGCGGCTGGAACGCCGGCGTGCAGGTGCAGAACCTCGGGACCGGATCGAGCGACGTGACCCTCGATCTCCGAGCGCCAGACGGCACCAGCGCGGGCGCGGTCACGCAGACGATCGCGGCGGGAGCATCGGGGACGTTTTATCTCCCTGCACTCGACGCGCTGCCAGCGGGTTGGCAGGGCTGGGGTATGGTGACGTCCACGCCCCCGGAGCCGTTGGGCGTCATCGTGAACCTGACCCGCTACTGACCGCGCATGGATGTGGCCGCGACCGTCGACGCCCGCGGCACCGTGTGCCCCATTCCGATCATCCGGGCCGCGCAGCGAATTCAGCACATCGGGGTGGGAGAAATCCTCGAAGTGTTGGCCACCGATGAGGCGATCCTGTTCGATCTTCCGGCATGGTGTCGCGCCACTGGGCACGTTTATCTCGGGATCGAAACCAACCCGCCGGTCTACCGGGGCTTGGTGCGCCGGGCACATGCGTGAAGCGTCGCGCGGTTGATTTTTGCTCCCGCGGAGTATAATCCTCCATCCTGACGATGGAGTAATGCCTTCATGAGCCCATCGGGCACGGCCACCGCGCTCCTTCCTGAAACTCTCGACTTGCCGATCGCCGACGTGCGTCGCATCGTCGCGAATGCCCTGGCCGAGGACCTTGGCTCTGGCGACATTACGACCGACAACCTCGTGCCAGCGGCGACGAAGGCGCGCGCGGCCGTCGTCTATCGGTCCGGCGGCGTCGTCTGCGGCGCGCCCGTTCTCTCGGAGGTTTTCCGCGCGCTGGATTCGACGGTGGAGATCGATTGCCTCGTGTCCGAGGGAGCCCACGTCGAGCCGGGAACGACCGTCGCGTTGGTGCGCGGCTCCGCCCGAAGCATCCTCAAGGGCGAGCGCGTCGCCCTGAACTTCGTCCAGCGGATGGCCGCGATCGCGACCGCCACGGCGCGCTTCGTCAAGGCGATCGAGGGTTGCCCCGTCCACATCATCGATACGCGGAAGACGACGCCAGGCCTTCGCGTCCTCGAGCGCTACGCGGTCCGGGTCGGCGGGGGACGGAATCACCGGTACAACCTCTCCGACGGCGTCCTGGTGAAGGACAACCACCTGGTCGCACTGCGCAATCAAGGGATTGGGACCCTCGAGGCGCTGCGCATGCTGCGCGACCGCGTCCCCCACACGGTGCGCGTTCAGGTCGAGGTCGATCGCCTCGACCAGATTCCCGAGATCCTCGAGGCGCCGGTCGACGCAATCTTGTTCGACAATATGACGCCCGAGCAGGTGCGGGAGGGCGTTCGCATGATCGCCGGCAGGACGGTCACCGAGGTGTCTGGGGGCGTCAAGCTCGAAACCGTTCGCGCCTACGCGGAGGCGGGGCCGACCGTGATCTCGAGCGGGGCCCTGACTCATTCGACGCCGGCGCTCGACGTTGGGCTGGACTTCGAGATCGACGAGCCGATGCCCCGCGCGACGCGAGCCTGACGTGGCCGGGCCGGCGGCCACAGCGCCTGCCGCTCTGCGAATGGGCCGGTTCGGACCCAGCGCCCCGTCCCGCGTGATCTTCGTCCGGCACGGCAACGTCCACAACCCGCGGAACCTGATCTACGGGCGCCTCCCGCGCATGCGTCTCTCGTCGACGGGCCTGGACGACATCGAGCGCACAGCGTGCTACCTCGAGACCAAGGCCGTGGCCGCGATCTACACCAGCCCCTTGCTCCGGGCGCGCCAGTCGGCCGCGATCATCGCGGCGCATTGCCCTGGGGCGCCGGTCCGGCGCTGCGCATGGCTCGCCGAAGTCCATACGTCGTGGCAGGGCGAGTCAAACGCGGTGGTGCGGGAAATCAAGGGCTTCAGCTACTACGATCCCCTGAAGGGTGACAGCGACGAGACGATCGCCGACGTATTCGCCCGTATGAACCGTGCCCTTCGACTTGTCCTGCGCAGGCACCCGGGAGCCACGGTCGTTTGCATTAGCCATGGGGACCCGATCAAAATCCTGCGAGTCGGCTACTCTGGGAAGGCCTTGACGGCGGACCACGTGCGGGCGCCGGATCCTGGCCAGGCGTCTGTCGTCACGTTCGACTTCTGGCACCCGGACGCGCTCCCAGTCATCAGCGCGGTGGACCTTGGCCGCGCCGAGCAGCTGATGTCCGGCGCGGGCCTCGCCGCGACCGCCAACGAGTCCGCGGAGTCGTAGCGTATCCTCAACCGCGATCGTCGCGATTGCCTATGAAATGTTGGCTCGCAGGTGGCGAACCATTCGTTCCCATGCATCTTTCGCCGCGTCGGCGTTGTAGGCGTCGGGGCGGGTGTCGTTGACGAAGGCGTGCCCGGCGCCGGGGTAGACGACCATCTCCGCCGACTTTCCCGCCGCTTTGATTGCGCGCTCGACCTCACCCGACGGGCCCGGTCCCGACATGGGGTCCTGGTCTCCGACGAGCAACAGCACCGGTCCCTGGAGCTTCGAATAGTCGGGCTTCACGTTGGGATGAATGCCGTAGAAATCCACGACGGTTCCGACGTGCGGGCTCACGGTGCCGGCATAGAGAGCGAGTTGTCCACCCATACAGAATCCAATCGCGCCCACCTTCGCGCCCGTCGCGCCGTTCTGCCTCAGGGCCTCAGCAGCGCCGCGGAGGTCCCTCTCCGCGCGGTCGATGTCGAGCGCCATCATGAGCTTGCCGGCTTCGTCCGGCTCCCGAGTCAGCTGTCCATGATAGAGATCGGGCGCAAGCGCGACGAATCCTTCGTTCGCGAGACGGTCCGCGACGTTCTTGATGTGGTCGTTGAGCCCCCACCACTCTTGGACGACGATGACGCCCGGGCCCAACCCAGACGCCGGCTTGGCCAGGTAGCCGTCGGCGGTGCCGCCATTCGATGGAAATTGGATCATCTGTCCCGCCACGCGTGTGCCCTCCGATTCGTGCAGTGTGGAGCCGGGCCGGTGCCACCTGCCGGCCCCCGCCAATGATAGTCCGTGCTAGCGAATGATCTCGAACGCGTCGGCAACAGTTGCCGGCGCTCGCCACTCCACATCCGTCTCGGTGACGCGGGCGGAGGGCGGGCCGAGCCGCATCCATTCCACGATGCTTCTCACTGCCTCCGGCGCGCCTTGGAGCACGGCCTCCACAGAGCCGTCGGGACAGTTCCGCACCCACCCGCTAATGCCGTGGGCCTGTGCTTGCTGCTGTGTGTACCACCGAAAGTTGACCCCCTGTACACGACCACGGACGACGACGTGGGCCTCCAGAGGCGAGCGATCGGCATCGCGTTGTTGGGCCATCCGTCAGCCCGCCGCGCTCCGGATGAGCGCGATGGCTATGTCGCCCATGAGCCCCATGTAATCGGGCTGGACTCGTTCGATGACGTCGCGGGCGGTGTGATACGCGGGGTCGCTCTCCGCGTGGAAGAGGACCGCGGGAATATCGGCGTCGAGGAACGATTGATGATCGCTGAGCCCACGCAGCTCATCAGTGGCATCACGCGCGTCGTAGCCACGGTCGACCGCCATAGCGATCGCCGCATCTCGCCACGGATCCGATCCGGCGAACTGCGCTTCGTCCCCCACGGCCAACATATCGAGACTGATCGCCAGCGCGATCCGATGCCGGTCCCGGATCGATAGGCTGCGGACGTATGCGGCGCTGCCCTTGAGGCCGATCTCTTCGGCGCCGAAGGCCACGAACCGGACCGCGACGGACCCCGGCGGATCGCCGGACAGCGCCCGGGCCACCTCAACCATGGTCGAGGTGCCCGATCCATTGTCGTTCGCGCCCGGGCCCGCCGGAACCGAGTCGTAATGGGCGCCGACGACGACCAGCGGCGCGCCGGTATCCTCACTCCAGCTATGGGCCACGACGTTCTGGCTGGTGCCAGACCCGCCGCCGCTCGTGGTGTAGTCGAACGGGACCACGTCGGTGGCGTAGCCCATCTCGATGAACTGTTGCGCGAGGAACGCGGCCGCGCGGTGCTCCGCCTCGCTGCCGGCCGGGCGGCTGCCGATGTCGACCGCGAGGGTGCGATCCACATCGAGAGCTCGCTCTCCCAGCGTCCGCGTGTCCGCCGACGCGGCCAGTTGGTGGACCGGCGGAATTGCCACCGGCGCCCGGTTCTGGGCGTTGATCGGGGCAGTGGCGGCCGTCACGAGGACGAGGGCAGAGAGGATGAACCCAGTGTGGAGCTTCCCAGGTGTCAGCTTCATGGCTCGGCGACTCCGTGCGCCCGGCAGTACAGCGTGATGGCGTTGCGCAGCAGGATGGCCGTCGTCATGGGACCGGTCCCGCCCGGGACGGGCGTATACAGGCCGGCCCGGTCGGCAGCGGCCGGGTCGACGTCGCCCACCGCCTTCCCATCGACCACGCTTACCCCGAAGTCGATGACCGCCGAGCCTGGCCGGACCATCTCGGCGGCGATGAGCCGCGGCCGGCCGGCGGCGACGGCCAGAATCTCGGCCTCGGCGACGATGGAGCCCAGAGACTTCGTGCGCGTGTGACACACCGTCACGGTGGCGTCGTGCTGGAGGAGGAGGAGCGCCATGGGCCGGCCCACGGTCGGGCTGCGGCCAACGACGACCGCGCGGGCGCCCGAGATGGCAATGCCATGGCGGGTGAGGATCTCGAATCCCCCGAGTGGCGTCGCGGGAACGATCGCCGGGCGGCCCTGGGCGAGCAGTCCCGCGTTGATCGGATGGACGCCGTCGACGTCCTTCGCGGGGTCGAGAGCGTCGGCGAGGGCCGAAAAGCCAATGTGCGCCGGAACCGGCGTCTGGACCTGGATGGCGTCGATCGCCTGATCGCGGCTCAGCTCGGCGATACACGCCAGCGCCTCGCCCTGCGACGCGCTGGCGGCGAGCTGCCGCACCTCGACGCGCACGCCGGTGTCGGCGAAGCTGCGTTGCAGGCGGCGCGTGTAGAGGCTGGCGCCGGCATCGTCGCCGATCTGGACGATGGCCAGGGAGGGGGATCGCAGGCCCCGTGACGCGAGCCGTGACAGGAGGCTGCCGGCCTCCGACCGAACCTCACGCGCCAGGGCGTTGCCGTCGACGACGATCGCAGCCATCGACCGGAAATTATACGTGCGGTTGTTTGGAGGACCGACGGGCCGCATGAAGGGTGCTCAGGAACCGTTCACCCTTTCCTCAGCACGAACCGCTTGCTCGTATTTCTTCGCTCTATGCTAGCCGTCGGCCCGTCGATCGATCGCGGCCATCATGTCTGCCACGCGCGCGTCCATGTCGTCGGTGAGGCGAGCGACTCGGTCCCGGATACGCTCGACAAAGGACGAGTCGGAGATCGTCGCGAGATTGAGACGCGCCTGAGCGGCGGCGCCGTGGACGGCGGCCGCGGCGAGATGTCCGGCGACGACGACGTCGCCGAGGGCGTTGGCGTTCGTGATATCGGCGGCCCGGCGGGCGAGGTCGACGATCTCGCGGGCTGCTTCGGCGGTGTCGACCGGCACCTCGGTCGCCCGAATCATGCTACGTTCGATGGCCGCCGCCCTCCGCGCTCGTTCGTCTTCGGCCCCTCGCGGGAGCCGATAGGCATCGCGCACCGACTCATATGCGTCGACGTCCGCGTTGGCCAGCGCGAGGAGGCGCTGCTGGATCGCGCGCGCGCGATCCAGCAGCGATCGGACCTCGGGCTCCACGTCGGCATAGCGTGCATGGCCGACGGTTAGGTTGCAGACCATCGCCAGCATGGCGGCGGCCATCGCACCGGCCAGGGCGGCGAGGCTCCCGCCGCCCGGGGTCGGATCGGATGAGCCGAGGCGCTCCAAGAATTCGTCGATGGTCAGGCTGCTCAGATCCATCGGAGGGGATTCTATCGGCTGACGCCCGCGCGTTCTTCGCGTGGGTGCCCGGAGGGACCCCTATAATCGAGTTTGGAATGGGTGACGAGCGGACGATCGGCGTTTTCGACTCCGGCATGGGCGGCATCACGGTACTGCAGGCGATCCGCGCGCACGCGCCGGGGGAGCGTTGTATCTATCTTGCCGACAGCCAGCAGGCGCCCTACGGGACGAAGACACCGCGTGAGATCGAGCGCCGCTGCGACGAGATCGTCGAGTATCTGCTGGGGATGGATGCGAAGGCCATCGTCGTGGCCTGCAACACCGCGTCCGTCGTGGCCCTCGGCCATTTGCGCCAGCGCTTCGACGTTCCGTTCATCGGGCTGGACCCGGGCGTCAAGCCGGCCGCGGAGCAGACACGCACCGCCACCATTGGCGTGCTGGCGACGCCGACGACGGCAGTGAGCCGGCGCCTAGCTCGGCTGATTCAGGAGTTCGCCGTCGGGACGCGCGTGGTCACGCAGATGTGCCCCGATCTGGTGCCGCTCATTGAGCAGGGTGTCGTGGGTGGGGAGGAAATGGAGCGCCTGCTGGCAGGCTATCTGACGGAGATCCTTGCCGCCGGAGCAGACGTCGTCGTACTCGGGTGCACCCACTATGCGTTTGTGCGCCCCATCATTGAGCGCCTCTGTGGCCCCTCGGTCATGGTGCTGGATCCCGTCGGCGCCGTGGCCCGCCAGGTTGCGAGAGTGCTGCGCCTCGAGGGGATCGCGGCGAACGGGCAAGTTGGGAGCACGAGCTACTTCACGACGGGCGACCCCGCGACGTTCGCCCGCGTCTTCACGTCGCTCACCGGTCGCGAGCCGGGGCCGGTTCGCCACGTCGCCATCGGGGCCGCCGTCGGGTGATGCGTTTGTGACACGCGACGGCGTGTTCGATTTGGCTGGCCTCTCAATACCGTGATATATTCCCTACCGCGAAGGAGGTGATGCCCATGAGTGATCAACCTATGGGCATTACCTCGGAGGCGGTGCGCTAGCCGACCTTCGAGGTAATGTCCCAGGCCTGTGGATGAGGCCCTTTGGCTGTGCCAAAGGGCCTCAGGCTGTTTTTGGGGTCATCACCGGTCGGCCTCAGCCCGGCTCGCTCTCCGTCACACCGACGATGTTGAAGCCGGCGTCCACGAAGTGGACTTCTCCCGTCACACCGGCCGCCAGATCGGAGCACAGGTACACGGCGGCGTTGCCGATGTCCTCGGTGGTCACGTTGCGCTGCAGGGGCGCGATTCCTTTGAACTCCGCGTGCATGCGGGCGAACCCCGTGATGCCGCCGCGCGCAGCCAGGGTTCGGATCGGGCCGGCGGAGATGGCGTTCACCCGCAGACGCTTCTCGTCGCGGCCCAGGTCGTAGGCGAGGTAGCGGACGCTGGCCTCGAGGGCCGCCTTTGCGAGCCCCATGACGTTGTAGTGGGGGACCACGCGCTCGGACCCGAGATACGTCATGGTGAGTAGGGCGCCGCCTGGCCGCATCACCGGAAGGGCGAGGCGCGCGATCGCGGTGAAGGAGTACACGCTGACGTCCATGGCGACGTGAAACCCGTCGCGCGAAGTCAAGTAGTAGGGCGCGTCCGAGAGCTCCTCGCGTCGCGCGAAGGCGACCGAATGCACGATGGCATCGACGGCTCCGAGCTGCGCCTCGGCCTTTTCCATGACGGCTGCGATCTCATCGTCGCGCGTCACGTCGCACGGCTCGATGAACGTGGAGCCGAGGGACTCCGCGAGGGGGCGCGCCCAGCGCTCCATGGGCACGGCGTAGCTGAAGCCCAGCCGCGCGCCCTCCCGCGCGAAGGCTTGGGCGATCCCCCACGCGATGCTGTGATCGTTGGAGACGCCGAAGACGAGGGCCGTCTTGCCCGAGAGAAGTCCCACCGCTGCCTCCCTGTCATGCGCCCGAGTTTGGAGATCGAGCAGGCGATCGCCGTGCCGCGCAGGGGATTATCCATGTTCTTGGTGGCCGGAGGGGCGCAGCTATAATTTCGGGCACGCGTCGCGGGAGCAGACGGTGATACGGGCCGAAGTGGCGGAACGGCAGACGCGGCGGTCTCAAAAACCGTTGAGGGCAACCTCGTGGGGGTTCGAATCCCCCCTTCGGCACCACGTTTCAGGCACGAGATGACGAAGATGTCCTATTGCCACGGTGGACGATCATGCCGAGGCAGGCGGTCTATGCGCGTGCTCTCGAGATTCAGGCTCGATACCGCTATACCTCCTACGACTCGCTTATCGTTGGCGCGCCGCTATCCTCGGGATGCACGAGGCTGCTGAGCGAGGAGCTGCAGCACGGGCAGCGCATCGAGGGGCTGACGATCCACAACCCCTTCGTGGCGTAGGCGATTGGAGTCGGTCGCGCGATTCGCCGTTTCGGGGTGCCGCCCGATGCTCCCATCATCACGCGGGACCTGGTCCCGCACGCGAAGCCTGATCCCGATCTGTTCGTAGCCGCCGCCGATGTGCTCGGCTGCGCCATTCAGCAATCCATCGTGGTGGGCGACAGCATCTGGGATCTCCTCGCGGCGCGGCGGGCCGGCGCCCTCGGCGTCGGGCTCATGTCCGGAGGCTACGGCGAGGACGAGCTGCAGCGGGCGGGCGCGTACCGCGTCTACGCCGATCCGGCTGACCTCCTGCGTCACCTGGACGAAGTGGGGGTCCGAGCAGTGAGCTGAGCCGACGCGAACCACCGCCGCGGAACGTCCACTTCGCGACGCACGTACCTTCGCAACAGGGAGCGCGGCCAGAGGTACCGGAGTGCTGGACACGACGGAGCTTCCTACATACACTCGCCTCCTGGTGGAACCGATCTGCTTGAGCGCCGGGTCAAGTCAAGCCCAGACCGGAATTTGAGGTGCGCACCGTGGGCGGGCTCGCGTCGGCAAGTGGGGCCCAATGGTGGCCCGGCCTTGCGATGGCGCTTGCGGCCGCGCTCGCTATCACGTGCACGCCGTCGCCGTCGGGCGACTTCCGCGGCGCGCCGCGGCAGGAGGCGACGTCTCCGCGCCCAAAGGTGCTCACCATCGGCGTACTCAACTCGATCGCTGGCTATGGGCCGTGGAACTTCAACATCACTGGCGGCGGAGCGAACTCGGTAGCCGAAGTGCACACGATGGGCCTCGTGAGCATCGACACGGCCGGTGAGCTGGAGCCTCGGCTCGCCGCCAAGCTTCCATCGCTGGATGACGGCACGCTCGTCGTCGCGCCGGATGGTCGCATGGATACGACGTGGAAGATCCGACCCGGCGCCCGCTGGCAGGATGGCGCGCCAGTCACGGCGGACGACTTCGCCTTCAGCTTCCAGCTCCTGAGCGATCCTGACTTCCTGAGCGCGGCGTCGAAGGAGATCCTCCAGGCCGAATCCGTCGAAGCTCCCGACCCAGCGACGCTCGTCGTTCACTGGCGGACGCCCTTCAGTCGGGCCCTTGACATGGACTTTCGCCGCTTCTGGCCTTTTCCGAAACACCTCCTGGGCGAGCCATTTCAGGGCGACCGGCAGGCGTTCAAGGCGCTGCCCTACTTCAGCACGGAATACGTCAGCACCGGGCCGTTCCGCCTCGTCGACTTCGGCCTTGGTGAGCAGCAAGTGTACGAGCGCTTCGACGGCTACTTCCTTGGTCGCCCCAAGCTGGACACCGTCATCATCAAGACGATCGGAAACGCCAGCGTCCTCGCCGCGAACCTCCAGGCCGGGACGGTCGACATTGCCGCCGACAAGACCTTCTCCGACGACGTCGCTATGCAGCTTCGGGACACCTGGCAACAGAGTGGTGCGGGAACGGTCCTCTCACGCCAGAACAACGTCCTCTATGGCCTCTTCCAGTTCGATCCCCAGTTCGCAAGGCCCGTTGAGCTGAGCCAGGACGTTCGCCTGCGCCGGGGTCTGCTGTATGCGGTCGACCGCGACGCGATCCGCGAATCGATGTTGCCGGGATTCCCGAATACCAGCGGCGACTCGTTCATGCTCGTTCAGGACCCGCGGGCCAAGCTGGCGGGCCAGCCCTTCGCGCGCTATCCCTATGACCCAGCCCGTGCCGTGGAGTCGTTCGCGGCCGGCGGCTGGCGGCAGACGGGCGACGGGCGTCTCGTCGACCGCGAGGGCCGCCGCGTGGAGATCGAGGTGCGCGGGGCGCTGGACACCTGGTCGCGCGAGGTCTCCCTCGTCGCCGACGCCTGGCGCCGGATGGGGATCGATGCAAGCGAGACCGTTCCGGCGCGCGCCGCTCGCGACAATGAGTATGTCTCGGTCTTTCCTGGCATCGTGATTCGGGCGCGGGGCGCCGGTGAGACGTTCCTCGACGCGTTCGACGGTCGGGCCCAGGCCACCGCGGAGAATCGATGGGCTGGCGGCAACAACGGGCACTACGCGAACCAGGCCCTTGACTCGATCCTTGACGCGATCGCAGCGACTCTCGACGAGCAGCGGCAGGGTCAGCTCCTGCGCGAGGCGGGGGAGATCATGGCGGAAGATCTTCCCATGATGCCCCTTTACTACCGCACAACCTTTGCGGCCGTGCGCAAAGGCGTGCGGGCATTGACCGATGACTTCTCGGCGGGGGGCGAGGTCGGGGGCATGGCGCGAAACGCCCACCTCTGGGACCTCGATTGACCGGCGACCCACCAGACGCTCCTGGTACGCGGCTTTGCATATCCCAAACAATGCGCAACACAAACCGAGGAGGAATTCGTGACAACTGCGAAGGAGAAGCGGCAGGCCCTGCGCCGGATGCTCAACGAACCCGGCGGCCACGTGGCGCCAGGCACCCATGACGTCATCAGCGCATTGCTGGTCGAGCGATTCGGGTTCGACCTCGTGCACATCTCGGGCGCCGGGTCCCACCGGGCGGCCGGCTTCCCCGACATGGGCCTGCTGACCCTCACTGAGCAGGTTGCGCGAGCTACCCTCATCGCCGACGCGGTGACCCTGCCGGTCATTGCGGACTGCGAGACCGGGCACGGTAACGTCGTCAACACCGTGCGCGCCGTGCGCGAGTTCGAGCGCTCGGGCGTATCGGGCATCCACATCGAGGACCAGATGACGCCGAAAGACCCAGGCGAGGGAGCGGCGTTCATCTCCGCCCAGGAGTTTGCCGGAAAGATCAAAGCCGCCGTGGATACCCGCGTCGATCCGGACTTCGTGATCATCGCGCGCATGGATGCGCGGAACGAGCCATACGAGAAGCGCTTGGAG